>JAUXFE010000007.1 GCA_030620215.1 Candidatus Peregrinibacteria bacterium | reverse complement strand
GAGGAAGATATTATTAATGGATTGGTGAAGCTTGGTATTGCCGGTGATGAAGGAGTTCATGTGGAAGGTGACATAGGTTATCGACAAAGTGAGAGAACTGATGTTTATACAAGTGATCTGAAAAAGTTATTAGACGAAGACAAAGCTTATTACTGTTTTTGCAGTAAGGAGAGATTGGATGAGATGAGGGAGAGTCAAAGAGCGAACAAACAGCCACCAAGATATGATGGCCGTTGCGCGAAGCTGGATCCGGAGGAAAGTAAAAAGAAAGTGGAGGGTGGTGAAAAGGCTGTGATCAGACTGCGGGTTCCAAAGGATGGTGATGTTAGTTTTCACGATCTGGTTCGCGGTGAAACGTGTGTTAACTGCAAAGAGCTTGATGATTTTGTGATTGCCCGTGCAATTGACGATCCTCTTTATCATCTAACGGTGGTTGTAGATGATCGCGATATGGGTATTACTCATGTAATTCGTGGCGAAGATCATATCTCAAACACCCCAAAACAAATTTTAATTTTTCAGGCTCTCGGCTGTGATATTCCTAAGTTCGCACATCTGCCATTGATATTAAATGAGGACAAAAGCAAATTGAGCAAACGCAAAAACAAGGTTTCGATAGACGATTATCTGGCGGAAGGATATCTGCCTGAGGCATTACTGAATTTCCTTGCACTTCTTGGCTGGAACACGCCTGATGAACAGGAAATATTTAGCATGGATGAGTTAGTCGAACAATTTACTTTAGATAGGGTGCATAAAGGCGGGGCGGTCTTCGATCAAAAGAAATTAGACTGGATCAATGGTGAATATATTAAAAAAGCAATTGATGAGGATATCGATGAGTTTTATGAAAATGTTTTGCCATTTATAGAGGGCAAAATGCCGACTGATAATCCGGATTTGATTAAAAATATATTAAAGGATCCCGATTTTGAAGGCCGATTTAATAAATTATCAGAGATTCCGGAGGCTTTGGAGTCATTATTTAGCCCTTTACCCGATTATTCAACCGCGTTATTAGTTCGTGAAAAATTTGGAATTACAACAGAGATGTTAAACAAAGTTTTCCCGAAGGCCAAAGAAGTTTTGGAAGGAATTGATTGGGAACGAGGTGACAGTAATAAGTCACAAGAAATTTCGGACAAATTGATAGCAATTGTCGAAGAATTAGGACTAAAGAATGGTCAGGTTTTATGGCCGATCAGAGTCGCATTATCCGGGCTTGAGAAATCACCAAATTTTGCAACTTTAGCTGTTTATCTTGGTAAAGAAGAATGCTTAGATCGACTAAATGTTGCTATTAGTAAAATTGAATAGTTTACGAATTGTTAACGAATAGTTACTGTAAACAATACGTGAACCATTCGTAAACTATGCGGTATACATATGGACATCAATGTAAAACAAAACATCACACTTTCTCAATTCAGCACATATAATGTGGGCGGTCCTGCTAAATTTTTTGCAAAAGCTACAAATTGGAAGGAAATGTTTGGTCTTAGAGAGTTTGCTAAACATAAAGGTGTTCCTTATTTTGTTTTAGGAGGTGGAAGTAATGTGCTTTTTATGGATGAAGGTTATCCTGGATTGGTGATTTTGAACAATATGAACAAAGCCCGATTCCATACGCATAGTGTGACCGCGGAAAGCGGTGTTTTACTTTCAAAAGTTGTAGTACTTGCCGCAAGACATAATTTAGGAGGAGTGTCCGGGCTTGCAAATGTACCGGGTAGTGTTGGTGGCGCTGTTTATGGCAATTCCGGTATTCCTGATATATGTATTGGTGATGTTTTTATGCATGCTGAGATCTTGCCGGTAGATGGTAATGCTCCAATTATAGTAGGCCCTGATTATTGCCAATTTGGTTACAGGACTAGTAGATTTAAAAGGACTAATGACATCATATTATCCGCAACTTTAAAACTAAAACCAACGCCCGCGCCTGTTATTCAAGCTGAAATAAAGGAATATGTAAAAACCAGAACGTTGAAACAGCCAACTGGGCTCTGTTGTGGAAGTTTTTTCAAAAATACAGGTCAATTCCCATCAGCTGGCTGGCTAATAGATCAAGTGGGATGCAAGGGGATGAGGGTTGGAGGAGCACAGGTATCTGAAAAACATGCTAATTTTATTATGAATATAGGCAATGCTACTGCTTCTGATATTCTGGAATTGGCCTCTCAGGTTCATCAAAAGGTACAGGAAAAATTTAATATAAATCTGGAACCCGAAGTGCAGATTTTACCGAAAAATCCGTTTATTAAATAAGCTCTAAGTTCTAAACTCTAAACTCTAAGCAAACTCAAAGAATAAAACTCAAAGTTCAAATAATACCAATCATATTTTAGTTTTTGGTTTTGAATTTTAAAATTGATTAGAATTTAGAATTTTGAGTTTAGAGTTTTGGACTTACGTTATATAATGCAAAAGTAAATAATCAAATAAGTATGTTACAACGCAAAAAAAATTCCCATAAGGGCGACAACGGCAAGGTCATGATTATCGGTGGTAATGAAATGTTTCATGGCGCACCCATACTTTCCGCTTTAGGTGCGGAATATTCGGGTGTGGATTTGGTTTTTCCATTTATTCCACCAATTCATACCAATGCGGCAAAAACCCATTCGTTAAATTTTATTATCAATACCTTTGAAGAAGATCATCTGACAGTGAAAGATGTGAAAAATATTTTGAATTTTAGCAAAAAAGTAGATGCTGTTGTAATCGGGCCGGGGCTTGGAACAAATCCACAAACAAAATCTGCTGTAAAAACATTGCTCAAACATTTAAATGTGCCTACAGTTGTGGATGCAAGCGCATTGATGTATTCGAACACGTTTCCTGAAACAACTGTTCTTACGCCTCATCGCGGGGAATTTAAGGAGCTTACGGGAGATGATCCTGACCCAAAAAACGTGCAAAAATGGGCAAAAAGCATGGGGGTGACAATTGTTTGTAAGGGACGTGAAGACATTATCGCTGACAAAGATGAATTAGCCATAAATAAAACAGGTAATGCCCTGATGACAGTTGGCGGAACCGGTGATGTTTTGAGCGGATTGATTGGGGGATTAATTGCTCAAGGTCTGACACCTTTTGATGCCGGAAAATATGCGACGGAAATTTTGGGCAAAATTGCCGAAAGCTTAGCTGATAACCAGGGTAGTATCAGGGCTGTTGAATTGGCTTATGCTATACCCGCTATGCTAAAAAACTAATTGGAAATCTAATTGGGAATCTGTCCGCCACAGCGGACGGGCGCCCTGATTGGAGACCTAATTGTTGCAGAACAGTATTACACCGATTAGATCACCAATAAGATCACCAATAAGATCACCAATAAGATCACCAATAAGAAATTATGGACTTTATATTATTTTTTCTCATCAACTTAATTCGAATCGTAAAATACGCCATATTGGTGCGTGTTTTGATGTCGTGGATGGGTGGTACAAGGGGAAGAATCGGACAAATAATTCATGAAATAACCGAACCTGTTTTAAAGATTTTTCGCAATCTATTGCCAAAAACAGGAATGATAGATCTATCACCATTAATTGCATTTTTTGCTTTGGACTTTGCTCAGATCGGAATTGTGAGTTTATTTGCTAGTTTATAAATCCGGATAGTTTACGTATTGTTTACGAATAGTTCTCGAATAGTTAAACAATGCGTAAACAATACGTAAACCATTCGACAACCATTCGAAAAGTATTTTATGCGAGTCGATATTCCCTTTTTCTAAAGAAAAACTTGACTTTTTTTGTACACTTTTCTAAAATTGACAGGCTTTCTTTTAAAACATTTGACCATTGACCTTTGACCATTGACTGGAAAGTTAAATGTTAAATGTCACATATCAAATGTGAAAAATTTTATTCTTTAAAATTTTTAATATCGCTAAACGTTTACGTACCAATCAGTCCATCCGTGTTCCAAAGGTATTACTTGTGGATGGGGATGACACCAAAGAAGTATCAATTGAAGAAGCGCTGAAACAAGCTGAAAAAAAGGAGTTGGATTTAGTGGAAGTATCTCCTCTGAGCTCTCCTCCTGTGTGTAAACTGATGGACTATGGAACATACTTATATAGCCAGAAGAAAAAGGATAGAAAGCAAAAGAAAGCATCTAAACAAACTGAGACTAAAACTATTCGCTTAAGCATCCGTACCGAAAGTCATGACTTAAATATAAAAGCGAAAAAAGCACAAAAATTCCTTGAAGATCGAAATACCGTTAAAGTTGTTGTTATATTTAGAGGCCGAGAGATGGCTCATGGAGACCTTGCCATACAAAAGATGGATGAATTCTTTAAACTTCTTGAAGACATCGCTACCATAGAGCAAGAGCCAAAAAGACAAGGGTATCAGATGACTATGATTTTAAATCCCCTTAAATAACTAAAGAACTTATGAACCGAAGAACTTAAGAACACATTGTTTCTCAGTTCATAAGTTCTTCGGTTCATAAGTTAAAATTTTATCCCATAAAATTTTATAAAATGCCAGGAAAAGCCAGACCAGGAAAAATCAGAACTTCCAGTAGTACTAAAAAGCGTATTAGAAGAACAGGCAAAGGTGCATTTGTTCGTGAAAAAGCAAGTCACAATCACCTTCTTCAGCAAAAATCCAAGAAGCAAAAACGCCTATCTAAACAATCAATCAAATTAAATTCCTATAAGAAGACTTTAAAACAATTACTACCCAATTCGTAATTCATAATTCGTAATTTTTAATTATTATTTAAGATGCCCAGAGTAAAAAGAGGAACCACTACACACCGTCGTCATAAAAAAATTATCAAAGCCGCCAAAGGTTATCGTGGCAGACGTAAGAATGTTTTTAAGCTCGCTAAAAATGCAGTTATGAAAGCGGGAATGAACGCATATCGCGATCGCAAGCTTAAGAAAAGAACTTTCCATCAGTTATGGGTTCTTAGAATCAATAATGCCTGCCGTGAATTAGATATTAAGTACAGCCGATTTATTTATGGATGTGAGTTAGCCGGAATGGCGATCAACCGAAAAATGCTAGCTGAACTTGCAGTTAATGACCCCGATGTATTTAAAGAAATCGTTGAAAAAGCCAAAACCGCATTACCAAAAGAGGGTGAAGCACCGGATTTGAATGAATTAAAGAAAAAATTCGGAAAAGCCGAGAAGCCTAAAGCTAAAATGCCGGAAAGCCCCTTTGTAGAGAAGGTGAAGAACGGTGAAAAAGAGACTAAAAAGAAGGTTGAGAAAAAGACTGAGAAAAAAGAGGAAAAAAAAGAAGATAAGGAGAATAAATAAATTGAATGTAAAATTAAATGAAGAAGGGGAGGATATTTATCTTCGCCTTCATTTTTTTAATTTATTTATCCTCCACCCGTTACTCCTGATCATCCAACCACCTAATCGCATCAATACCTGCCTCACAGCCCATGCCAGCCGCTGTAATGCCTTGGCGATAACGTGAGTCAGCTACATCACCTGCTGTGAATACACCTTCTGCTGATGTCATAGTATGTTCTTTTGGAACAATAAACCCATGACTATCTAATTCTATTTGATCTTTAAATATATCTGTAACCGGAACGTGGCCGATTGCCAAAAACATTCCGTCGACTGCTATTTCGGATATTTCATCTGTTTTTGCGTCTTTTAATTTCAGACCTGTGACATTATTTTCACCTAATACTTCAATTGGGGCTTTATTTAAAAGTATTTCAATTTTTTCATTCGCTTCTACTCTATCAATCATGATTTCTGATGCGCGGAAATCTTCACGTCGGTGGATTAAGTAGACTTTTGAAGCGAATTTAGTTAAAAAGCTAGCTTCTTCCATAGCACTATCTCCCCCGCCGATAACAGCAACTGTTTTGTCTCTAAAGAAGAAGCCATCACAGGTTGCACAGGCAGATACTCCTTTTGCCCATAAGCGGTCTTCGGATTCAAGGCCTAGGCGACGTGGTTTTGCGCCTGTTGCTATTATGACTGTTTTTCCCTGATATTCATCTTCACCAGCATAAACTTTTTTTGGAGAACCGGAAAAGTCGACTTTTGTGACGTCTTTTGCAACATATTCAGATTTAAATCTTTGTGCCTGAGCCTTCATTTCTGCCATAAGCTGTGGCCCCATTATTCCTTCTTTAAATCCCGGAAAGTTTTCAACTTCGGTTGTTGTAGTTAGTTGGCCTCCTGGTTGCCACCCCTCTAAAACAAGGACTTTTAAATCAGCACGACTGGCATAAATTGCTGCTGTATGACCAGCTGGGCCAGAACCGATTACAATAACATCGTATAAATCACTCATTTTGTCTTTATTTTAAAAAATACCTTAACCATTATAACAAAAATCTGTTAAATTGATATCATGAAGATCGCATTAGTTCACGAAATGCTAACCAAACTCGGCGGAGCGGAACGCGTTTTAAAAACGTTGACTGAGATGTATCCAAAAAGCCCTATTTACACCCTTCTTCATGATAAAGAGAAAACGGACGAGTGGTTTAAGGGCAAGAAAATCCACCCATCTTATCTCCAGGCTTATTACAAGTGGTTAAACCCAAAGTGGATGCTCTCTAAAATGCCCAAAGCAATTGAGCAATTTGATTTTAGAAATTATGATGTCGTGATTTCCTCCAGTTCCGCTTTCGCACATGGAATAAAGACGGGAAAGGACGTTAAACATATATGTTATTGCCATTCGCCGATGCGATACGCGTGGGATTACACGCATGAGTATGCAAAGGACTATTCGCCATTAATGAAATATTTGATTGCGAAAAAGCTTAATATTATCCGCCAATGGGATTTTAGGACTGCGAACAGAGCGGATAAGATTATTGCCAATTCCAAGCATGTACAGAAAAGAATTGAGAAGTATTGGAGAAAGAAATCGGATGTTATTTATCCACCAGTGGACGTTGGGAGGTTTAAAGCTAAACGCGATCATGAGGATTATTTTTTAATCGTTTCAGCACTTACTCCATTTAAAAGAATTGATCTGGCGGTTAGGGCTTTCAATAAATTGGGACGTAAGCTGATAATTATTGGCGACGGCGCACAGAGAAAGATTTTGGAAGATATGGCGAAAGATAATATTGAGTTTTTGGGACATAAGGAGGACGGTGTTGTACGCGATTATTTTGAAAACTGCCGAGCATTTATATTCCCTGGGGAGGAGGATTTTGGGATTACCCCTGTAGAGGCCATGGCTGCCGGTAAGCCTGTTCTCGCGTATGGTGTGGGTGGTGTGGTGGAAAGTGTACAGGAAGGCGTTAGCGGTGAGTTTTTTCATGAGCAAAACCCTGAATCAATAATCCATGGCATGACAAAATTGATGCTAAATGAAAAAAATTACGATTATAGAAAGATCAGGAGAATCGCGGAGGAGTTTGATAAGGAAATGTTTATTCAAAAAATGAATAAACTTATTACAAAATTACAAAATTGAAAATTACTAATGGTAATTTGTGAATATAAAAATCAACAATTCCTCCGAAGGCGCGGATTATAATCCGCGCCTTCGGGATGGGGTTGTTTGATTACAGCAAAACAAATCACAAATTAATCTTGTAATCTTGTAATTTTCAATTTTGTAATAACATTATTTCTTTTTAGCCTCTTTCTTAGCTGGTGCCTTCCTCGCTTTTTTTGCTGCCTCTTTTTTAGCTATTTCTTCAGCCTTTTCAGCCTCTTTTTCTGCAGTTTTTTCCTTAGCTTTACGAGTGATTTTTTCTTCTATACTTTCTTTCTTCTTAGCTTCTTTCTTTTTCTTGCTTGAAGCAGCTTCTTCCTGCTTTTTCTTAGCAGCTTCCATACGAGCGCGGAATTTATCTACACGACCGGCTGTATCTACCAACATCTTTTCACCAGTATAAAGAGGATGTGAAGCTGATGATACTTCTACATTGATTACATAATGATCAACACCATTGATTTTCTTGGTTTTCTCGGATGTTAGAGTTGAAGTTGTAACAAATTCAGCGCCACAGGATGTGTCGGTAAAAACAACTGGATTGAGTTTTGGGTGAATATCTTTTTTCATGATTAATATAGGTTGTAGGTAGTAGCTTGTTAGGTTTTTAGCTTTTTAGGCCATATAATAGACCTAAAAACCTAATAAGCTAAGAAGCTAAGAGATTTTAAGCTATTTCTTCTTTTTCGGCAAGGCTTTTTTTCTCCTGGTCTTAATGGGAACACGTTTTTTGGCTGGGGATTTTCTTTTTGTTGGCCTTTTTGCCTTGCTGTCACCAGACGTAATAAGCCATCTGCCAACCAATAACAGAATAAGGAGTAAAGTTACTGTAATCAGAGCAATAGTCTGCCATTTTGGTACCACCTTGATGTTTACAACCTGCTCTCTTTCTTCACCTTTATCGTCGGTTACCTTTAAAGTTACGTTGTAATCTCCTGTTTCTTCAAAAATATGATCAACAATAACTCCTGTAACCTCTGTTCCGTCACCGAAATCCCATTTATAATCAATAACTTCACCATCCGGATCACGTGAACTTAACGCGTTAAAAGAAATTACCTTCCCTCTGCCAACTGTGGTTTTCTCTGTTTCTATATGAGGAATTGGGCCGTGATTTGTATTATCCGGATCGGCGTTGTCTCCTAAACCATCGCCATCACTATCTTTTGATTCATTTGGATCATCCGGGAAAGCATCGGAATTATCCCCTACACCATCACCATCACGATCATCACTTTCGCCTACATCCAATGGGAAAATATCTACAATATCGGAAATGCCGTCGTTGTCGTCGTCTTCATCCGCATTATTACCAATGCCATCTCCATCTGTATCTTCGGATTCATTAGGATCAAATGGAAATGCATCGTCATTGTCGTTTACACCATCATTATCATCGTCATTATCGTTTCTATCTCCTAATCCATCCCCATCTGAATCTGTATCCACAAAAATAACTTTTGTTATTTTGTTGTTATTTGGGTCATCACCGTCTTCATGCCAAGGTATAACGCGGACACTGATCGGGTGACTTCCAACTGAACTACTATCCCAATCTACAAATACATCATCTGTTTTTTTGGCAATTACTGAAACAGGCTGATCTTCTCCAACAAAAATTTTTCCATTTTCGTCATAAAACTTCACAACTCCGAAAAGATCCTGATTTGAATTATTTGTAACGGTTGCATATATACGCACTGTTCTTCCCACAAGAATATCGTTTACAGTATTTACACTCCCCGGTTCAATGGAAAGATCTTTGTTAAAATCTTGCGCATATGAAATCTGCGGAGATATTCCGGCAATAATAATAAGGATTGTAAGAAAAATATGAGTAGCTCTTTTCATGGTAATTATTTATTGGACTTTTTGAGAGGCAACTTCTGTTTATTTTCTTTAGTTGTACCTTCTTCAATTGTATTTTCTTCAATAAGAAGCGATAGAGATGCTACCTTGTCTTTAGCTTTTAAACGCATCACATAAACCCCTTGTGTAGCCCTGCCTGTTGTAGGCAATTGATCAAGCGGAAGACGGATCATCTGACCGTGTTTGGAGATCAAAATCAAATCGCCTTTTATATGCTGATGAATTATGCGGGCACCAACTACTTTACCTGTTTTTTCGGTTATTTGAGCAGTTTTAACCCCACTACCTCCACGCCCTTGGAAACGATACTGTTTAACCTGAGTGGTTTTACCAAGACCATTTTCCATCACAACAAGGAATCGGCTGATTTCTTCATCTTTAATAACATCCATTGCAACAACTTCATCGTTTTCTCCTTTAAGTTTAATACCACGAACACCCATGCTTGGGCGACCCATTGGACGAACATCACTCTCTTTGAAGCGAATGCATTGACCATTACGTGTGGCAATTATGACTTGATCGTCTTTGGAAGTTGGGTGTACCCAATCAAGAAGATCTCCTTTACGTAATTTAATAGCAATCAGACCGGATTTACGTACATTTTTGAAATCTTCCACTTTCGTTTTCTTAACAGTACCTTTATTTGTGGCCATAAATAAGAAATCTCCTTTGTCCTTATTTTTATCCAGCATTGCAGTTACGATCTCACCCGGTTCTAACTGAAGCAAATTGACAATGGCCTGACCTTTCGCGGTACGACTGGCCTGTGGTACTTCATAAGCAGGTAATGAAAACACACGACCCTTATTAGTAAAATACAAAAGGTCGTCATGCGTCATCACATGTATAATATTAGCAATTTCGTCTTCTTCTTTTGTGGTCATTCCGATTACCCCTTTACCGCCACGACCTTGTGTGCGGTAAACAGTTGGGCTCAAGCGTTTGATATAACCGCCTTTAGTGAGGGCCACAATCATCGGTTCGTTTGGAATTAATGATTTGGCATTAAATTCACCAACTGCATGAGGTACGACAGTTGTACGACGTTTGTCACCGTATTTATCAATAATTTCCTGAGTTTCATCATTAACAATAGCCATAATTTTTTTAGGATCGGCAAGAATTGTTTTGCATTCTTTGATGAAATCAAGTTTTTCCTTAAGCTCATTTTCGATCTTTTTTCGTTCAAGACCTGCGAGTGTCTGCAAACGCATTTCAAGAATAGCTTTGGCCTGGATGTCTGAAAGTTTGAATTTTTTAATAAGATTTTCCTTCGCGACTTCTTTGGTCTCAGACTTTTTGATTGTTTCTATAACTTTATCAATATCATCAAGAGCGATTTTTAAACCTTCTAAAATATGTGCACGTGCTTCTGCAACACGAAGTTCATATTCGGTTCTGCGGGTAATAACAACCTGCCTGTGCTTCACAAATTCTTCTAAAATTGTCTTTAAATCGAGCAAACGAGGCTGAATACCGTCGATAAGAGCAATCATATTAAAACCAAAAGACGTTTGAAGATTTGTAAACTTATAAAGTTGGTTTAAAATTTTCTTTGGATAAGCATCGCGCTTAAGATCTACAACAACACGTACTCCGGTTCGACTGGATTCATCCCGGACATCTGAAATTCCTACAATTTTTTTATCACGAACCAGGTTGGCAATAGCCTCAACCATAGTGGCTTTGTTTACCTGATATGGAATTTCGGTGATTATAATTTGGTGTTTACCGCTTTTGGTTTCTTCTATGTTTGCCTTTCCACGCATAATTACGCTACCGCGACCTGTTGCGTATGCTGTTTTAATGACTTCAGCATCATAAACCATACCTCCTGTTGGAAAATCAGGAGCTTTTATATATTCCATTAAGTCATCGATGTTTGCCTCAGGATTTTCTATTAAGTGTTTAACCGCATTCATAACCTCAGTAAGATTGTGAGGCGGGATATTTGTAGCCATACCTACCGCAATACCCATTGAACCGTTGATTAGAAGCGTAGGAATGCGGGATGGAAGTACTGTAGGTTCTTTTAGGCGACCATCGTAATTTGGACGGAAATTAACTGTATCTTTTTCAATATCTGCAAGAAGTTCATCTGTGATCTTCTCCATTTTAGCCTCGGTATAACGCATGGCAGCAGCGTTGTCGCCATCCATGGAACCGAAGTTACCTTGGCCGTTTACTAGTGGATATCGCATCGCGAAATCCTGAGCCATACGAACCATGGAATCATATACAGCAGTATCACCATGCGGATGGTATTTACCGAGTACATCACCAACTACAGTTGCAGATTTGCGGAATTTAGCACTTGAGCGAAGCCCGAGTTCGTGCATTGAATAAAGAATTCTGCGGTGAACCGGTTTTAAACCATCGCGGACGTCTGGAAGCGCGCGGGATACGATTACACTCATCGCGTAATCCAAATAGCTTTCCTCCATTTCCTTAACAATATCGCGAGGAACTGTACCGTAATCTAAAAGAACGGGATTTGAAGTGTCTCCATCACCACCTCCGCTCTCCTCCGTTTTTGGGGCAGGCTCACCATCTTCATCTGCGGGTTTGGTTTGCTCACCGCCTTCGACAGATTCGGTAGACTCACTACCTTCGGCAGATTCGGTAGACTCGCCGCCTTCGGCAGATTCGGTAGACTCACTACCTTCGGCTGGGGCAGTTTCTTCTTCCTTCTCAGGTGGGGCAGGTTTTAATTTATCATTTTCAGACTCTTCCGATTTGTCTTTTGTTTCCTCATTGGATTCTTCAAACATTTCAGGTTGG
>JAUXFE010000051.1 GCA_030620215.1 Candidatus Peregrinibacteria bacterium | reverse complement strand
GGTATATCTTTCTCACACAGATGGTGGCAATATACCCATCATAGAATGCCCTAAATGTGATGGTATATATTTATACGAAGAAGGTATTTGTTCGTTTTGCGGTTATACTGCGGAACATAAGTGTCATCGGTGCGGTTCCACGATAATTCCAGAAGAGTTATATTCGGAACCCTTTTGTGGTTATTGTGCTCATGTAATGGCAAAAGATGATTAAAACAATAAAGCCGTTAACTCGGGCTGGCGAACTCATTGACGCTTATTTATCAACCTTTTACACCGAACATTAGCTAAAAAAATGAAAAAATAACCATTATTAATACCATCATAATTTGTTTAATTTATTTATTAAGCCCACTCAAAATAACGGGAAAAGATATGGAAAAGAAATTAACCTCTAATTTCAATCAAAATTGGCTTAAGACTATTATTTCAATTGAAATAATAGAAAAAAATGAAAAGAAAAAAATCGAAAAACATAATCCAATAGGAACAGGCTTCTTGATTAAATCTCCAAATAACCATTTGGTATTAATTACAGCTAAACATGTAATAATTGATAAGAATACCGGAAATGTAAGAAATAATCTAGCTTATAGATTAAATGACAAAAAAGGTAATAGCGTTCTTATTACAGAAGAAAAATTAGAAAAACTTTCAATGGGATCTTGGTTTCTGTCGGAAACTTTTGATTTGGGTTGCAGATTTATTATCGTTTCAAAAACCTCAGATATAGCTACAATGCCACAAGATTCATTTTTAGAAGTAGAAGATGTCCAAGCTGGGGCACAAATTTTCTTGCTAGGTTTTCCTTTAGGAATACGCTCCGAAGAATATGCTAAACCAATTACAAGACAAGGGATTGTTTCTCGTTCAGATTCAGACAATTTAATTGTAGATGTTGGTTTTTATCCTGGCAATAGCGGTGGCCCCGTGATATATGTTCCTGTTATGAAATTGGGTAAGGGACTAAATTCTCCTCTTCTCAATGAAGAAAAATTAGTTGGCGTTGCAACCCAATATATTTCTTATATAGATGTCGCTACTAGTGCACAGACAGGACGTCCCCGTATAATTTTCGAAGAAAATTCTGGGCTTTGCAATATAGTTCCTGTTAATGCAATTAATGCTTTGTTAAGAAGAGATGATGTGTCTACATTAGATAAGGAACTAGATGAAATATTTAAACAAAATAAAAAAGAATAGCTAACAGCACGTTGGAGATGGATTGAGCTTAAACTGTAACTTTAATGAAATACATTGAAAAGTACCAGAGGTGTCTTTTATTACCGTTTTAGCAGGTAACCGTCCAGTCTCTCAGCCCAGCGTTATATTTTTAACAAGTACAGGAGGAAATAACTATGCCATTATCAAATGAAAGATTAAGAGAAGTTCAGATAAGGGTAAATAGGATGTTAATGGAAATCCTTGTAACTATAAGGTTGATAAAAGAAAACGCTGATATTTTATTTGGTAAAAACGCAAATCAGATAAAACTGGCTATTAATGAATATATGGAAGATTTCATTGAAAATACCCATAACTCTGGTGAAAAACATCCAGAAGGTTTGATACATAACACATCTAAAGAGAGCTTCCAAAAAGTTGGTTTCTATGGTTCGCAACTTGACCTCAAAGAGTGCCAAGTTAGGGAAGCAAATAACGCAGTACAAAAAAGTTTGGTGCTGTACACAAAAAGCTCCTTTAGGAAACCCTTTAAAAAATGGATCGACAGAATCAATAACTTCCTAGGTAGTCTTGTATCAGCTATTGGAGCTGGCGAGGCGTTAAAAGAATTAAAAGATTGTCTTCGTAATGAACTGCCAGATGATGACGATTAAAAAATATAACAATGCAATTTCATGAGAACGCTTTGCTGATTTTACCGTTACCTGTTCGTACATAATACCTGCAGTCCGGAGATATCATTAATGAAGTGAATAACCTTCAGTAAATATAGGATTAATTGATTAATAATTTTATTCGGCAGGAAAATTAATATGTCTGCTCTAACCCGTGATTGGCTCAATACATTACCGAAGGTAGAATTGCATTTGCATTTGGAAGGAAGCTTGGAGCCTGAGCTTATGTTTGAACTGGCTCAGAGAAATAATATCGAATTGCCTTTTAAAACGGTAGAAGAGGTGCGCCGGGCCTATGAATTCAGCAATCTGCAAGATTTTTTAGATATCTATTATCAGGGCGCTAACGTTCTTCAGAAGGAACAGGATTTTTACGACCTCGTTTGGGCTTACCTCAAAAAGTGCCAGCAACAAAACGTGGTGCATGTAGAACCCTTCTTTGATCCCCAGACCCATACAGACCGGGGGGTTGCATTTGAAACCATCATCAATGGCATTTCACGGGCATTAAAGGATGGTGAAACCCGGTTAGGCATTACCTCTAAACTGATTATGTGTTTCCTGCGTCATCTCAGTGAAAAAGCCGCCTTTGATACCCTGACGCAAGCTGAACCTTTTCTTGACCGGATCATCGCTGTTGGATTAGACAGTTCCGAAAAAGGCAACCCGCCGGAAAAATTCAGTCGCGTGTTTGCCCGGGCTCGCGATTTGGGTTTGCTAACGGTTGCCCACGCGGGTGAAGAAGGACCCGCGGAATATGTCCGGACAGCTATTGATAACCTGAAAGTCTCACGCGTTGACCATGGCGTTTGCTCAATTGATGACCCTGAATTGATGGCTCGTCTTGTTGAGATCAGAATGCCACTGACGGTTTGCCCCTTGTCTAATACCAAATTACGCGTGTTTGCCGACATGTCGCAGCATACGATCCTACACATGTTGGGAAAAGGCGTCTGCGTAACCGTAAACTCCGACGACCCTGCTTATTTCGGAGGATATATGACAGAGAACTTTGTGGCGCTGGCGCAGGCACTTAATATGTCGAAAGACCAGGCGAAACAATTGGTGCTGAACAGCATTGAAGCAAGCTTCGCGGATGACGACAGGAAACAGGCAATGCGGAATTTGCTTTGGTAATTAATTAAAAACTTGACCCAAGATTTTTTTAGACGGGATCACAAGATGTACAGGATAAGGCAAAGAGTAAAGAAAGACTTGTCGACTAGCGCCTATGCCGGGAAGACAGGATAAGGCTATTAGCAAGGAAGCTAAGAAGCTGGGGAATGGAAAAGAAGTGATAAGTGGAAGAAAAGGAAAAGAAAGAAGATGAGAATTGTGGAATTGTGGGGGTCTGTCCTTCAACCCTAAACTCTACTTGTCCGGCGTAGCCAGCGTTAGCTGAGCGAAGACGGAAACTCTAAACCTCTTTCTTGACTTCTTCCAACATAATGAGGAGCATAACATGCAGTTAATCAGGTGTACAAAAAAACTCCAGAAAGAAATGGGGTTAAAGAAATCGGATTTATCGGTATCGGAACCGAAATTATTGTTTTTGGGACAATGGCACGCGAACCTTATTTATATTGACAGGCAGAAATGCATTCTTCTCGTAAATGACAAAACATTATTCAATTTTATAATCCCGGATGTATCACGAGCACAAATTCGGAAATTAGATGAATTGTTCAAGGTGTATTTCGAGTGGGTATTATCAGAAGAGGGTTTTGGAAAAACTGATAAAGAAAGGATAATGAACGAATATCAAGAAATCGAATATTCAAATACAAACAGTAAAAGCGTATTGGGTTCAATGAACGATCTTACTTTTCACTACAAATATTATATTTTGTCTGAGGGGGGCGTTCATAGTAACGCCATACCCAACATCATTAAGAAACTGAATCGTATGCCAATGGGAGCTATTGAATATCGCTTCTCAATTGAAGCATTAGAGGCATTGTATGAAAATGCAAAATAATATGGCGTCGTATCTGATCGTAATTTCGCTACATTCCAAAATGCAGGTAAACTCAGTTGTTATGCCATAAAAAGGAGAAATTATGGAAGTTATTTTGGCTTGGATCAGTGTGGCTCTTGGTGTGGCAGGAGTAGCATACGGTATTTACCAGAATAGACAAAAGGTCTATATCAAAAGATTAGCGACTCTCCAAGCTTGGGAAATGTTTCAAAGTGCGTATCAGGCACTCGGCTGGCTAAACAATGCCCTAAAGGAAGAGAATTCATCCAAGAAAGAATCAATTTTCGCTGAAGCACATGCTAGAGCTGATTCACATTACTCAAAAACAATCCACAATCTATATACACACCATGAAAAGATAACGCCAGAACTTATCGAGAAGTGGATATCTGAAGGAAGAATAGAAGAGCATTCTCGCAAAGATTTTTTGAGGCAGCTCGGCGAAAGTTAAAGGTTGACAATCGTGTGTATAATAGTGTATATTATGGTGTGATATTAGGAGAGTAAAAATGATTGAGAAACATGCGCGAATAAATATAACCCTTCCAAAAAGTTTGGAAGAAGAACTTACCTCCGTAGCAAAAGAATTGGATGATAAAAAAAGCCATATTATTGCTCGTGCCCTGAATTTGTATTTCGATGAATTAGATACATTAATAGCGGACAATCGATATAAAAAATACAAAGAAGGAAAGTTAAAGACTTATACTCTTTCTGATCTGGAAAAAGTAATCGGATAATATTTTGTATTCCATCGAATTTCTAAAAGAAGCGGTTGATGAATTAAGTCGTATTGATCTGATATGGCAAAAACGTATTTTGAGTAAATTAAAAATACTATCTTCAAATCCTAAAAACCTTGCTAACAATATCAAAAAACTCAAAGGTAAATATCAGGAATATTATCGATTACGAATTGGTAATTACCGGGTAATATATAGCAAGGAAAGTGACCGCCTGATAATAATAATTATTCGAATAGGTCATAGAAAAGGAATCTATTAAAAGCCTGTAAGCTTTTGATCGCTATTCTCTACCAGCGACAAGCGTTGACAGTTAAGTACCAACAATTAAATAACGGAGTATTTAAAATGGATGATTACGAAAAATATGTAGAAGATTGTAAAACGATAAGAAAAGCCAATAAGCGCTTATTATGTGATTTTGAGGCGTGGTTGAAATCTTCCGGTCTATCGAAAAAAACGATAGATAACCATCTCTCTAATATTAATTTTTACCTAAACGAATATCTGCTTTACGAAGATGCCACCGTGGAAAAATATGGTGTTGATGCTGTAGATATGTTTCTTGGGTATTGGTTCATAAAAAAGGCAATGTGGGCAACCCAATCAAGCATCAAAAACTACGCAGCCGGTTTCAAAAAATTTTATACCTTCTTGTATGAAAAAAGTTTAATAGACAAAGACGACTTGGATGATCTAAAAGAGGCAATAAAAGAAGGTATGCCTGAATGGCTGGCTACTTTGAAGCGTTACGATGATCCATCAGTTGAAGATGTTTGGTTGTAGAACAACAAGCAATGCGGGATTTGCTTTGGTAATCAATTAAAAACTTGACCCAAGATTTTTTT
>JAUXFE010000074.1 GCA_030620215.1 Candidatus Peregrinibacteria bacterium | reverse complement strand
TCATGTGAGAAATCCTTTTATTATACGACGCTAAAGAGCCCAACAAAAGGGTCCTTTGTTGAATTAGTTCTATCCCCAGACAAGTTTTTCTGCTCCAATTATCATGATATTTCCGTCCAGCCTGGGGTGTTTCTAATTGTTGTTCAAAAAAATTTCTTATTTCGATTCAATCAATCGATGCCATATTTCTAATCTTCGAGCAACCAGCTTACTTATCGAGAAGTTTATCTCTGCATACATCCGTGCTTTTCTTTTTATTTTAGCTCTAGTTTCTTCATCGATATCAAGTAATCTTAGTATTGACTTTGCCAGTTTGGTGCTATCGCCTACAGGAGAGGACTCACCAATCCCTTCTTCCTTTAGAAATTGGTTATCAATGATATCCCACGCGATTACGGGTATTCCACAGGCTAAGTACTGTGGAATTTTCTGAGAATAGGAAGCTGGTAACACCTTGCCTTCAACTTCCATTGGAATCAAGGTCAGGTCAACTCCTATGTCAAATGCTCTCATGTAATCCGGTATTGTTGAATAAGGAACCTGCCCAATGAAAGTCACCTTAGATGCAAGCCCCTCGTCTCCTACAAGTTTTTCCAATAATGTGCGATTCTCTCCATCGCCAACTAAAACCAATCCGATATCTCTATTGTTCTCAATAAGTTTAAAGCTTCTTATTAATATTTCAAGATTACGTAGTTTTCCCAATGCCCCGACATACCCAATGATAGCGTTATAGTGATTTAAACCTAATCTCCTGCGGCTAACATCCTTATCACCTGGCGAGAAGAAAGAAATATTTACTCCATTTGGGATAAGGAGCAATTTTTCTCTGGGCACACCGAATTTCGAATGAAGCCACTCAATGTATTGGACGCTTACAGTGTCTGAAATTAATGCTCTTTTTAAGGTGGCCCTGTATAGTGAGGTAAGGATTTTGTTTCGGATTATTTGTTTTGGACTCTTTACTCCCGAAAATTTAGTATATTGAGCGAGGGTTTTCAAAAGTAGGGGTGTTTTAAGGAGCCAAGATAACATTAGAGGAACAAAAGGAGTTTGCCCTATTCGAACCACCGAAGCTGAAAAGTGATAACGACGATAAAGCCTTAGGGTCCTAATGAATGTGTCCATAAGATAAGCCCAGTAACGGAGTTTGTTAGATCGCTTATGATTAATAACATATTCAATCCTTGGATCTATATACTTTTCCGGATAAGTTGGGAAAGGAGCTAAGCAAATAAATTCTTCACCATATGATTTGCAAAGTACGTCTATGAATTCCCTCTCATTAATCCCAGGTCCATTATCGATAGAAATGTCATATTCAGTAATATAAATAAATTTTGGGTTTGGTGTATTTGCACACATAATAAAGTATTATTTTATTTTGTAGATCAATTAAATAGAAATTTAAAATAGTTAGTGGGTATGAAGCAGTTGTATAATCTGCTCTGCTGCTTTCCCATTTCCATAAAAATCCGGGTGTCTTTTGCCGGTTTGTGTGTTGTTAACGGCAGTTATAATTCTTGCTGAATCGTAACCGGCAAAGACATTCCAGCCTGCTTCCACAGTTTCAACCCACTCGGTTTCATTCCTTAACGTCACGCAAGGAACTTTAAACCAGTAAGCCTCTTTCTGTACCCCACCAGAATCAGTGAGAATCACTTTAGCATTTTTTTCAAGGAGCAACATATCCAGATATGAAATAGCGTCTATTAACTTGAGTCCATTTAGAGATATTTCCAATAATTTAATTTTCTTTTTAGTTCGTGGATGCACTGGGATAACGACAGGAAGAAAGTCTTGAGAAATTCTTTCTAAAGCATAAAAAATCGACTTTAGCTTATCGTGATTGTCCGTATTTTCAGCACGGTGCACTGTAGCTAAAGCATAGCTTTTAGATGATAGGCTCATTTCTCCCAACAAGTCATTCTTTTTAGAGACCATTTGTGAGAAATAAAGCATCGAGTCGTACATGACATCCCCAACGAGATGCACATTATCGCTAATTCCTTCATCGTTTAGATTATCAACAGACTGTTGAGTGGGACAAAAAAGAATATCAGAAGCATGATCCGTTAGCACACGGTTAATTTCTTCCGGCATTCGGCGGTTGAAGCTTCGCAAACCTGCTTCAATATGTGCTACACGAAAATGCAGCTTGGTTGCAGCAAGAGCGCCTGCAAGCGTTGTATTTGTATCACCATAAACTATAACGATATCAGGTTTTTCTTTTAAAAGTACCTCCTCTATTTTTTCAAGCATTTGCCCCGTCATTGCGCCGTGAGACAGGCTATGTACATCGAGATAATAGTTTGGTTTTGGTATTTTCATTTCGATGAAAAAAATAGCAGACATGTTTCTATCATAATGCTGACCAGTATGGATGATAATTTCTTCGATTTTAGAGCTGTCCCTCCTCGTAATTTCATTGTGTTTTGTAATAGCACGAGAGACTGCTGCGGCTTTGATAAACTGAGGACGGGCGCCGATTATTGTTAATATCTTCATTGGTTTATTAATATGTGATTATATATATCTGTTAACTGTTTTGTAACAACAGATTCACTAAACTTTTCATAACAGGAAGATCTTATCTTATCGAAATCGTAATTTGAGTAATTCTTAGAAATATCTAAGATTGCATTTTTTAATTCTGACGGATTCCCTGGTTCGACTAATATACCATTTTCGTTATTAATAATACATTCGGGACCACCGCTTTTTGTAGCGATGACAGGTTTACCACAAGCTAAGGCTTCAATAATTACTACACTAAAAGTTTCATAATAACTTGATACGATTAAAACATCACATTTTTGAATTTCGTTTAGGACGTCAATTCTATCCAACTTGCCTAAAAAATGTACATGTTGGTTAATACCAATATTGTTCGAATATTCCTTTAACTCATTTTTTAGTGGCCCTTTTCCAATTAAATTAAGTTCAATATTTTTCCTAACTTTCAACACACGTTTAAATGCTTGTAGTAATATTTTCTGTCCCTTATTTTTATTGAAATAACCAATATTTATTATAGCAAAACTATCATTAGGTTTTTGTAAATTTTTAGTAAAAAAAATATCATTAACAAGATTAGGAACCCATTCCCATGGTTTGACTTCAGAACCTATTTTTTTTTCAAGTAATTTTCCAAGTTTTGGACTCACAACAATGCGCTTATCAGCATCAGAATATACTTTACCGGCTAATCTTAATAAAGATGTTTTTATATCTTTCAAAGCAAAAACCGATCTATGCTCTGTAATTACGTAAGGAATATCATACTTTTTCTTTATTTTTCTTGCCAGTACGCCTGCGTTAAGTGCTGAATGAGCATGGATAATATCAGGCTTTCCGTATTTTTTAATATATACTTTAAATAGAGCGTATCCTTTTGATGCATATATAATACTTCTACCTAATGGATATTTTTGAGTAAACCAGTTCCATCCCTGCCATAAAAAGGTGATTAATCCATTATCATCTTCAATTATAAGCTGATTAAATATTTTACTGTAATTATTTTTCAGCTTACGAATTGACTGTATTTCTAAGTATAGTATACCAACTTTATTGCCCGATTTTTTTAATGCTAATGCCTGTTCTCTAAAAAAAATACCTGAATGAGGCGTCCTTTTTTTTTTGTATGTATAGGGAATAACTAAAATATGCATTACTATTACTATATTGTTTTTTTATAAATATAAAAATCCGACATCGTTTTATCCCCTTTAAAAGGATTTTTCACTTTCTTAACAAGGTTAAAATTGTTAATATTCATTTGTATATAGGAAGTGAATTCTCTATCTAACTGATGCGGGGATTTATACTTTTTATTAAAATTTGTTGAATATATGATCACATAATTATTTGATCTTTTAAATACTTCGGTAATATACTCTTTAAAAACATAGTCTTCAACCAAATGAAATATTACATCAATTGATAATGTGAGATCTGCATTTTTAATTTCATCCTTTTTGGTTTTATACTCATTATAAGTAATAAATTCTTTTCTATTATCATATTTATATTTATCTTTGCATATACTTATTGCTGTTTCTGAAACATCAATTCCTATATATTTCTTAATTTTATAGTATGATAACTGGTTTCCATCACCACAGCCGAATTCCATAACGGAATCAATTTCTTGATGCTCAATGAATGAATTGATGATATCAGCTTTATAAACTGCTAATTCGCC
>JAUXFE010000082.1 GCA_030620215.1 Candidatus Peregrinibacteria bacterium | reverse complement strand
GAAATGTGTCAAAATCGGTTTCAGCCCTTTCTTTTGTAGCTCTGGCCTCTTTTCTTTTACGTCCGCTAACAGTTTCCAGGCAATTTTTAGCAAAGATTCGGATACCAATCATAGTAAGTAACGATGGGTTTTCCACCTGTTAACTTTTATCTCCTGATGAGGGCACATCAACCATGATTTTTAATAGTTAATTTTAATTGAGCGCAAATTGTATACTAGAATCAGTAAAATGTCAACGGTATTCAAATTTTTCGATTATTCCCTGTGCTCTCTCGTGAAATGGATATTTATTCAAGATATCTTTGCAGAATTGAACTGCTACACTTGGTGAAACAGGCGAAATGGTTTCAGCCATTTTAAAAAGCTTGTCTAAGCTAGGATTATCCATATATTCCTCAGAACGTTTGTCATACTCATCTAAAACGCCAATTAAATCATTAACTTTCGATCTTGATTCACCAACTAAATGTAGTGGAATTTCATGTACTTCTCTAGCCTCTTGCAAGACTCTAGCGGAGGGTGAGTTTCTCATTATTAGGTTATTTAAGGTTGTATGAACCGCTGATTGCCGCGGCGAATGATTAATATGATTAAGGGGTTTCTCACTACGTAAACTTCGTTCGAAATGACGATTGCACAAGGGGGGAAGTGGAAAATTTTCTCTTTTATTTAGTCGTTATTTACGAGAAAATTTTCCACTTCCCCACTCTAATTTGCCAGTCATTTCGAACGCAGCAGAGCGGAGAGAGAAATCCCTCAACCAGTCATTTCGAATCAGTAGCTCACACATTAAGGGCTTCTTCCAGCTCCATTTTTAATTCAACAGCCCCTGTATGATCGGGGTCTCTTTTTAAAATTTCCCCACACATATTAATAGCATTTTGCGGATAATTCTTCTCATTAAGCAAAGCGTATTTCCATTTTATTTCAACATTCTCAGGCTCTTTTAATATTGCTTCTGAAAGCATGCACATCGCATTAACAACGGCTCCCTGGCTTATATAGTAATCTGCCAATTTAATACATTCGTCCGAATTTAATTCTAAATATGGTACTGAATTCGATTGTAATAACCTAACGGCCAATCGAACATCTTCTAATGCACCATGTGTTTCATCTACAGCACAAGATTTTACATCTTCTTTTTTTGTGGAGGGGCTTTCAGCCATGGTCTATTTTGAGGGATTGTTTAATATTTCAAAAGGCATTCTATATGAACACTTAATAACAAACAAGCTATTTGAAATTGTCACATTTGTTTTAATGCGTAATCCTATCTATAAAATAATCAAACAAATAAGCCACATCTTCAGGCCCCGGGCTGGCTTCCGGATGAAACTGAACTGAAAACCAAGGCTTGGTCGCATGCTTAATTCCCTCAACTGTCCCATCATTGGCATTCTTAAACCACACCTTCCAGCCTTTTGGTAAAGTCTTCGCATCTATCGCATATCCATGATTTTGAGAAGTGATATAGCATCTCTTCGTCTTCTGATCCGTACACGGCTGATTCGCACTCCTGTGTCCATATTTCAATTTATATGTCTTTGCACCGGCGGCTATACCCATAACCTGGCACCCCAGGCATATTCCAAATATCGTCTTATTATTTTTCATCGCCCACTTCATATTTTCAACAGTTTTATCCACAGTTGCAGGGTCACCTGGTCCGTTACTTACAAACACACCATCATATTTCTCCTTTACCGATTTCAAATCATAATCCCATGGCAATCTGATAACTCTGATTCCTTTATCCAAAAATGAACGGATAATATTATGTTTTATACCACAGTCATATAAAATAACAGTCGCTCTGGGCTTTCCTTTTGGCTTTAGAACAGTTTTCTTGTTTACAGACACCTCTGCTACCAAATTATTAACATTCGGGTCTTCAAAGGCCATATCTTTATGATACGAAACAGCTTCACCAACAATTTTTCCAAGCATAACACCATGCTCTCTTAATTTTTGAGTCAGTGCTCTGGTGTCCACACCCCTAATAGCCGGTATTTTATGTTTTATTAAAAAGTCCTGTAATGTCTTTTTGCTCTCCCAATGACTTGGTTCTTCACAATATTCACTGATTATTAATCCCCTAAGGTGTATTTTTAAACTTTCAAATCTTTTACTCAAAGACGCGTCCAATTTACACTCACCCGGAATTCCATAATTCCCGATCATCGGATAAGTACACACCAATATCTGCCCTCTATACGATGGGTCTGTAAATGTTTCGGGATAACCGACCATACCTGTATTAAACACAACTTCACCATCCATAAAAAAGTGCCTCGCACTCGGGTCACCTATTTTGGCTTTCTGAAATTTATTGGAATATTTTTTTGGTTTTGGCCAATAACCAAACGACTCACCTGTTACTTCTGTGCCGTCTTTTAGAATTAGTTTTAGTTTCATGATTCCGGTTGCTTATCCCATTGCTTATCCCATTGCTTATCCCATTGCGGCTATTGGATTAGCCACGGATCAGCCATGGATTAGCCACGGATCAGCTATTGGTTACTTTGTTTAAGGTCAACAACTCTCATCTGTAACTTCTTCCACCCATTCCACTCGTTGATTTCAAGATTAAATGCAATATCATATTCAGTTTCCGGATTGATTTTATCAAGATGCTCGCCAAAACGAAAGGCAATTGCCTGAATTTTTTTATCACCGTGTTGAACGGGAAATTGTAAATGTTCCCCCTGCTTGCCAACAGGTTTAACGCTCAATATCTTTGTATTTTTAATAACCAAAGTCGGTTCAGGATTCCCATTGCCAAATGGTTCAAGTCTCATAATATTATTACTAGTATCATAAGTAAGCTCATGAGGTTCAATTTCACAATCGATTTTCAAAGTATCATAAAATTCATCAGGATTAATACAATCTTTGGAAGATTCTCCTATCCTTTTTAAGAATTCATCCAGATTGTCTTTCGGCAACGTAAAACCACCGGCTAATTTATGACCGCCAAAGGCACTAAATAAATCATCAGCCTCTTTTCTTAAGAAAGATGTAATATCAAAATCATTCAAGCTTCTGCACGAAGCTACACACTCGTTATCCCTTTCCTGCATGGCAATAGTCGGACGATTATAATGATCACATATTTTCCCGGCAATTAATCCTAACGTACCCACAAGCCATTTGGGATCTTTAATAATTATAATATTTGGGATTTCATCTAAACTCTCCACCATCGCTTTAGCTTCATTTACAAATTCTCCAACTATTTTTTGGCGCTTACTATTCAGCTGGCTTAATGTTGAAACTTTTTCTGCATCGCCCAAAAGTAATTCAAATGCATGCTGTGCAGTATCTAATCTTCCAGCGGCATTAATGCGCGGGCCGAGGTAAAATCCTATAGTTATACTGGTAATTTTCTGACTAGTAACACCTGCACTTTTAAGCAATGCTTTGATTCCCGCATTATCGGTTTTTTCAAGACTTTTCAACCCATGTTTGGTTAAAATCCTATTCTCCCCGGTCAACGGCATGCAATCTGCGACTAGCCCAAGAACCGCCATTCCAAGTTGCTGATGTAAATATTCATCTGCCAAATTTCCATCGAAATAATACGGTGCCAAAGCTGTAATTAATTTATAAGCAACAGCAGATCCACTTAGATCTTTATTCGGATAATCACAATCCTTTTGCTTGGGATTTATAATTGCATAAGCATTCGGCAGAACATCCGGAACATCATGATGATCTGTAATCACCACATCTATACCAAATTCATTTGCCAGATCTACCTCATTTACATTCGCAACACCACAGTCAACGGTCACAATTAAATCAATTCCATCATCTTTAAACTGTTTAATGAAGTAATCTTTCAGACCATATCCATCTTTCTCACGATTGGGAATAGTGTAATGAACATCCGCTCCCACTCTTTTTAAAAAGTCATACATGATCACAGTAGATGTAATGCCATCCACATCATAATCACCAAAG
>JAUXFE010000103.1 GCA_030620215.1 Candidatus Peregrinibacteria bacterium | reverse complement strand
GTAGGGCTGCGAAGCAAGTCATTGGGAATTGGTCATTTAATTAAGTTGTGTTAAAATACTTCCCAGTTAAATAAAAATTATGACCTTCGCAATCCTCATATACATATTATTCCTCATTGCTTTTCTGATAATGAGTAGTCTTGTGTTCCGGCACGCAGTAAAATTTGGATATTTGAGTCCGCGTTTTAAGATTGTAGTTATTACATTTGGGACTATTGCACTTGCTGTGATTATTTTTTCAATCTATTTAATGTTTCAGGTCGGCGATTCAGGTAATGGCGGATATGAATATTACGATACGTATAATGAATCCACACCCACCAGTACCGGCGACCTAAACTTCTAATAAACCTTTAAATTTAAGATTTAAGTTTTCGGAATTCGGAATCCTGAATCCTGAATTCTGAATCCTTATTTAATTATGAAAAAATTTTGGGAAATAATCCCAGGTCTCACGGTCTGGCTAACATTAACCTTGCCAATAATTCTCGCTTTTTACCATCCACACGTAGTGGCGATTTTTATTTTATTCTACACAGTAATTTGGCTGGTAAGATCATGGGGGTTTTCTTATTTTCTGATAAAAGGATATTTCACCACCAAAAGATATATGACTGTTAACTGGCGCAAGTATCTGGCAGTTTTTCACCATACAGATTTTACGTCTATTAGAAAAAGAGCATTACCGGAAGCTCAGGGAATTTTACAAAAACTTCATTCTCAATACCAAAAAATGTCTCTTGATTACAGAAAAACCGGTGATGATATTTATCATTTAATCGTTGTACCAACATATAAGGAAGATATTGAAATTCTCCGCCATTCATTTCAATCCATTGCAGACGCAAATTATGATTTAAAGAAAATAATGGTAGTTCTGGCAACTGAAGAAAGGGATCACGATCGTGGAATAAAGAATGCCGAAATATTAAAGAATGAATTCGGACATATATTTGGTCATATGTGGGCAATAGAACATCCGGCAGATTTGGAAGATGAAGTAATTGGTAAAGGCGCAAATATTTATTTCGCCGGAAAAAAAGTCGCAAAAAAAATTATTGAACTGGGAATAAACATATCGGACGTTGTAGTTACCACAATAGATGCGGATAATATTATTCATCCGGATTATCTGCCATGCTTAACGCTTCATTATATAGCAACACCTGAAAGGAAAAACAGAAGTTACCAATCTTTACCGCTATTTTTTAACAACATTTGGAACGTACCGATTCTTATTAGGATCGTGGCACTGGGAAGTTCATTTTGGCATATAATCCAATCTGGCAGAGCGGATAGATTAAGAAATTTTGCCGCACACAGCCAACCGCTAGAAGCTCTTATTGAAATGGATTTTTGGTCCAGAACAAGCATTGTGGAAGATGGCCATCAATTCTGGCGTTCATTTTTTCATTACAAAGGTAATCACAAAGTGATTCCCCTTTTTATGCCTATTTATCAGGATGCGGTGGAGTCAGCGACATACTGGGAAACGCTAAAAGATCAGTATTTACAATTAAGAAGGTGGGCGTGGGGGTCTACGGATATTTCATATGTTGCAACTAA
Source organism: Candidatus Peregrinibacteria bacterium (assembly GCA_030620215.1). The sequence goes on along the minus strand of JAUXFE010000103.1, from coordinate 1,378 downwards.
TTTTTGGAAAATGCGCAAGGAAGTTCCTTTCTGGCGAACACTTAGAAGGCTTTGGATATTAGCTGAAGGGCATTATATGTGGGCAACCGCACCTTTAATTCTTATGATGGCATCACCTATTCCAAGAGTATTAAATGAATCATTCAGCCAATCAGTTACAGCATATAATTTAGGAATGGTCTTTTATGTATTTTTTAAATTGGCACTCATTGGAATTATTACTTCAATGCTTTTATCAATGATTATGCTTCCAAAACATCCAAGTGGATGGAAGGGCAGGCTTGGATCAGTCGTCATGTGGATTTTCTTGCCAATAGTTACAATATTCTTTGGAGCAATACCGGCTATAGATGCGCAAACCAGATTAATGTTTGGCAAAAGACTTGAATTTAATGTAACTAAAAAAGTGCGAAAAGTTGTGCCTTGATTCGAAACCCTTAAAAAAGTAATAAGCTTGACAAAAAGCTAAAAAACCATTACAATTATAAACCTTATCACTATGGGAGTATTGTTTTTTATATTAAAATAGCAACTTCCTTGATATGGTCTTTAACACTTATTTAAGGAAAAAAGCGGGATACGTTTCCTGTTTTCAATGTGCGAGAAACCGCAAAACTCAAAAAAGGAGTAAGAGATATGAAAACTCTGATTATAGTAACGGTTTGTGTTTGCCTTCTGGGCATCGCAGGCAAGGCGTCCGCAAGGTCAACCCATTCCAACTTCGGTGCGATCGCTATCGAGATGGATGGTGGCTACCATATCAATCTCAATGCCCCACCGGGATTCGGTAGCCTGCTGATCACAAACAGGTACCACTTCCCGAATCGTTTCTACTTCTCAGCCCATCATGCATTCGGATTCGGCTCGAACAGCGACAACAGTTTTTTCATGGGGTTGTTCGGAATCGGTATCGGATACCCGTTCCTCAAATACTTCCGCCCCGATGTCTTCGTAAACCTCAAGTTTAATCCGGCGGCTGCTGGAATCGAAGGAGCTTTACAGCTCGTCTACACACCACCTTTCGCCAACGGTTCCGCCGGAATCGGAGGCAGGTTCTCTGCCGGCTACATGGGCGGAATCCCCGGCGATGATCAGGGTTTCGGCTACATCTCACCAACGATAGTCATCTGGGGCTTCATCCCCATCGAACCCGACAAGTGGTTCGGCAACGACTGACCCTCCTTAAATAAGTGTCTCACCTCTTACCCCCGTCTACGGACGGGGGTTTCTTTTTATATTAAAAAAACAAAATAACATATCATGTCGTTGTATCGTTGTTTCGTTGTATTGTTAATGATATAATTTTCGCGTTATGAAAAAGAACACTCTCACACTAAAAAAAGGTCTCGCCCAAATGCTAAAGGGCGGAGTTATTATG
>JAUXFE010000104.1 GCA_030620215.1 Candidatus Peregrinibacteria bacterium | reverse complement strand
ACATTAGAAAACAAACCCTTGAATCCTTGACCCCTGGATTCCTTGAACCCTCTTCTCCGACTAAATTGGAGAAGAACCATACTTACAAATATATTCTCGCTGTAGGTTTTAAAAAATAATTGGAATGAATATGATAATGGAAAAGGTTTCTGATAGGACTGAAACCAAAAGAGGCTTATAATCATTATTCGCCAGTTTTTTTAATTTCTAACTCACATTGCATTAAATATCGGAAAGGTTTTATGGAGAAGGGCTTAAGTGGTTGGAATAAAAATAAAAGTTTTTCCGGCATCCATATCCACGGTCCGAAAAAAGATGAATTTATATCGATTGCTAAATCTCTTCTTAACGGGATCCTTCCTAAAGGGTGGGAATGGGTAAATAGTTCCTCTAATGCAATAGTTGCCAGAAAGTTGCATCATCCTGTCTACTTTAAAGAGTTTTTAATAAAATCGCCAATTGAAGGGCTAAAGAATATTTTTCGTGGCAGTCGGAGCAGGCGAGCAAGGCTGAACAGAGAAATTCTTATAGGAAAAGGCTTTCAAAGCCCGACTATTTATTGCTGGGGGAGGAAAAGAGGACGTCCTTTTTTTTTCACAGAAGGTGTTGATGCATTAGGTTTAGGAATGTTTATTCATAATAACTGGAAACTTCCTCTCTCCAGTGAAAAGCGTTTTTCTAAGAGGATTATTATCAAGAAACTCGGTAAGGAAATAGGGCGATTACATAAAGCAGGCATTTATCATGCTGATTTGCGACTTAATAACATTCTAATTCAAAATAATAAAAAGAAAATAAAGTTTTATTTGATTGATAATGAAAGTATTTACCGTTTTAAACGAATTCCATGCTGGCTAATTAAAAAAAACCTTGTACAAATAAATATGATATTTCCAAAATATGTAACACGCCAGGATCGGCTTCGTTTTTTCAATTCATATAACGAGGTTTACAATCGTTTTTCAATTGCTGAGCAAAGGGTTTTGATCCGAAGAGTTCAAAAACGAACCCTAAAACGGCTATTAGTAATAATGCAAAGGGAGGAAACCGCCAGCTAAGATCAATCGAAACATTTGGAAAACGGTTCCAATAAAAGAAGCAAGCATAAGGGTTCTTGGGCTTTTAAAACAGCAGCTAATGACTATGGTTACACTATTATTTAAAAATAAAGATCTGGATAAAATAACCTATTGATATCATGGTGCTGATTGAGGATAAATATGCATAAGAAAAGAAGTGGCAAATCGGTTTCTCAGGTAAAAATACTTCATATATTATCGTACAATAAAATTAGACCACTTTCTTTTTTTGAAAATCTGATTACAGGATTTGACGAACAAGTATTTTCCCAAATGATCTGTTTCTTGAGTGGTGATTGGAAGCAAAGTTCACTCGATAAATGGGGCTACCCAATTATTTACCTGGGAATTTCCAAGAAAAAGCTGAAAAAATTTCGACCCTCGGCGGTGTTTAAAATTGTCGAAATTATAAAAAAACATGACATTGATATTATTCACTGCCAGCGCCATAAACCAGCCATTTATGGAACACTGGCAGCGTGGTTAGCAGGAAAAAAAGTTAAGGTTTTGACAACCGTCCATGGACGAAATCGTACGCGAACACTAAGTCGCAAAATTATTAATTATGTACTTTTTAATAGAATTTCGCGCATCATTTCGGTTTCTGATGCTGTTCGAGATGACATACTAAAAACCAACTGGAATCTTTCTTCCGATAAGGTAGCAACTGTCTACAATGGTATAGACACCGACAAGTTCAGCGATTCCACCTCTACCCGGCAGGAGGTACGTACCCAACTCGGCCTTGCTATTAAAGATGCCTTTGTTTTTGGAACCGTCGGCAGACTAACAAAAGTAAAAGGACAAAAAGTTTTGCTCCAGGCTTTTGCAAAGGTTATTCAGAAGTATCCTAATTCCTGGCTTGTAATTACAGGTAAGGGTTCATTAGAGACAGAATTACGCCGTCTCACAATGGATCTCAATATCAATAAACGTGTTGTCTTTTTGGGGTTCAGAATGGATATTCCTGACATACTGCGGGCATATGATGCCTTTATACTTCCTTCCTTTTCGGAAGGTCTTCCTCTATCTCTTCTGGAAGCTATGGCAACCGGTATTCCCGTTATTTCATCACGTGTTGGCGGCGTGCCGGAAATTCTGGATGGTTTTGATCAGAAAATTATGGTTACACCTTCTTCGGTTAAAGAATTGTCCGTCGCTATGACATGGTTGGCCGGTTTGGATAAGGTAGAACGAATTGAGTTGGGCAAATCGTTAAGAAGTAGGGTTGAAAGTTATTTTACGAAGGAAAAAATGACCTCGGCCATGGCCACAGAATATATCGCTGTAATGAATTAACCGGATGAAATTAACCCTATTATTACAATAAAAATGACCGGAGTTGTATAGCACTTTTATGAAAGCTGATTTTGGACGCAGCACCAGGGTATTACGTGACTGGTGTTTTTGTGCCTACTGAGTCTATTAATCGTATGGCGGGATCTTGGAGTATGTGTCATCGTAAACAATTTGAGTAATAGTTTCAGTATTGACGGGCGGATGTTCATGGTTACGAAATTCATACATGTTGAGGTGCTTCAATATCTTTTTGATGATATGTAGCTGTTTGATGAAAGCGATGATTATCATTTCGCCTTGGCATT
>JAUXFE010000079.1 GCA_030620215.1 Candidatus Peregrinibacteria bacterium | reverse complement strand
GTATCAGTATATTCAGACCTGATATACCCGAAGTACCATTCATTGAACACAAACAGTAAATTACAACCTACAACAGCGGTATATAAGATTCGCTCGCTAAATAAAATTATTTATTATGGAAAACTTCAATATATTAAAATTCTTAAATGACCATTCCAGCTTAATAAGTGCTATACCAATAGTAGCTGGTGGAATTTGGGGCTTCTTCAAATTTCGTGAGCATGTTAAAGATAAACGATTTAAAACATATCACGATTTAATTGATCAAATGGTAAATGAACAACGAGAGGCTGATAGAAAAATTAAATTAGATCGTCAAATTGCAGTTATATATGAATTACGAAATTTCAAAGAATATTTTGATGTTTCCATAAGGATACTAAAAGGATTAAAAGAAGAATGGAAAGATAATGATAAACCTAGGGTAATTGATGAAATTAATCTTTCATTAGATTATATGGAAAGTAATTGGCTATCTAGGTTATTCAAATAATTTTATTTTTAAAGCTCGCTCATCCAAATTGCACGGCGTTGAGGCGCTCCGCGCAAATTATAACGCCATGTGCAACCTCCTATATCCCAAAACGCTGTACGAAATATCAACATTCTCTACTACACTGTAAACAAATGATCTTTCCCAGAAATTATGCATTATATTAAAGGAAACTACGGTAAGAAAGTAAGAATACTATTAAAATATGGTGTAATTTTGGTAGTTTTTATATTGCTAATACTGACAATCACATTTAAGTTCAAATCGAATAGTACTAGCATTGTTTGCAATAATAGCCAAAAGATAAGCATAGAAGTATTAGAAAAAGAATTAGTAACATCTCATGGGATTGATTTCCTTTTTCTTAAATTAAAATTTATCAACAACACCAAAAAAGCAATTAATAATGTAAGTGGCAATATTACTTTTTTTGACTTATCTGATGATCAAATGTATAGCGTTGACTTAGGATATCCAAGATTCCCAAGAACAAAAATGCCTGCAGAAGCAATAGCTATAAATTCGAGTGAAGAACAGAATTATCCCATAAGTTATTTCGAATACGTTGAAGAGCTTTTCTGGCTAAATAATACACCGTTGAAACATTTGAAGTGCGAATGGAACACTCATGAAATAATTTACGAAGACGGAACGCAAGAAAGCTCTTTGTAAACAGGAGTTATTAAAAGAGGAGAATATTATCGTTAAGCAACGTATTTTTAAGATTATTCCTTAATTGAAAAACTTTTATTTACTGATTTTTTGCAATAAATACAAGTCTTGATATGGATGATTAGGTTTACCGCCGTAAGAAATATCAACAATTTTAAACATTCCCTCAATCATTTTCGCGAAATATTCTTTAGTATGAAATGTTCCGTAATGATTAGAACCCGGTTTATCTAAATCACGTTCAACATAACCATTCTTATGAAATAGCTCTTTTTCTGATTTTGTTAATTTTTCGGCAATATGTTCACCGTGAAGTGTGATCAGAAGATATTTGTCATCTTTCGTTACCCTGTAAAATTCTTTTAGCCAATTTAACTGGGTATTTTTGGGTAAATGCGTAAACACAGAAATGAGGTATGTAAAATCGAACTTATCATCCTTAAATTTTAGAGGTGGCTCCAATTTATTTATTGAGAAATTGGCACAATAAAGATTTTTTTGGCACCATCTGATTAATTTTGGATTATAATCAGAGCCATATAATTCCGCATTTTCTAAATATGAAAAATCTCTAATGATGCGCCCACATCCGCATCCAAAATCCAGAATTGATTCAAAATCATTTGCACTGATATTATTTCGTCTTAATAAGCGTTTAATACTTCTTGATGTGATATAACCACCTCGAAAATAATCAAAGAGGCTTGGATTGTTTATCGTTAAGTAGATTAAGTAAATAGGAGGTATGGGAAAGCCATCATGAGCACCTCTAATACAATAGGTTATGTTACTAAATAAATTGGACGGTTTTATAATTAACCATACATATTTTATTGCCCTAAATAAGTATATGATTTTGAGTTTAACGATGATCTTTTTTACTTGCTGTTTCATAGTGTTACTGATAATTAACATGCTTCATTATAAATAAAAGTTTTTTCTTTTAAAGTTAAATCCTAAAAATATATCACCTAACTAGTTTCTATCGTAAGTGCATCACATTAATCACCACAAAACCCCAAAATAAACCTCTCAATTGCCAAAGCAAGTTCATCCTGATCATCCACAGTTGTACGGATTTTGGATGTTTTAAGAGCGATATCAATATCAAGTAATTGAGCATAAGACTTCTTAAGCTCAGGCAAATTAAAACGCTTCACTTGTTCCAATGTATTTTTCGCAACAAATGGATGTATTTTTGAGTAAGAAGCAAATGCCGTAGAATTACCATTTGGGTGTGTAGACATATAACCGCTTGCGTGAAGAAGCAATCGGAACTGGCGGACGATCATATAGAAAACTGGACGCAGGTTCTCCCCTGCCGCCATCGTACGATGTAAGTTTTGGATAGCTTTGCGGTGGTCCTTCGCGCCAAGAGCATCGGTAAAATGGAAAATATTAGCCTCCAAGGTTGGAACTACAAGCTGATCGATAAGCATCTTTGTAATAGGTAAACCGGGGCTATGACTGGTTAATTTGGAAACTTCCTGAGACAAACGCCATAAATTTTGGCCTGTTAATGAAATTAGATATTCAGCCGTATCATAATCAATTGAGGATTCTTTTTCATTAACCCTATCCTGAAGCCATTTAACTAATATCTTACCTGACAAAGGGAAAAACTCCTTAACTTCCGCTTGTTTTAGTAACTTTTTATAAAAGGAAAAACGTTTATCCGGATTTGGCTGAACAAAAACAACAACACTTGAATCCGGAATGTCTTTTAGATTTTCAGAAAACTTTTTTAACTCATCATCCCTCTTTTCATCTTTCTTCGTAACTTTATCCTTGTTTCTCGTTTTAGGTTTATCAGGTAAACCATGTATAAAAATTAACCTTTTTTCGCTTAAAAATGGCATAGCAATAGCCGCCGCCATAATTTCATTTAATGGCTTCTCCTCACCATCCATCACCTCCAAATTCATATCTCCGTGCTTCTTCGCAAAAGCATCCTTCCATTTATTGATCTGCTGAAGGAGTAGATAGGTTTCTTCGCCGGTGAATAGAAATAGGTTTTTCATAATATTTCCGATTGCTTATCCAGTGGTTTATCCAGTTGCTTATCCTATTGCAGCTATTGGATTAGCAATGGATTAGCTATGGATTGGCAATGGATTAGCTACTGGGTCTGAAAACTCTCAGCAATCTCATAAAACTTCTCCACATTATAATTCTCACTTCCATAAGCATTAAAATACTGAAGCACAGCCACCTTACCATCTAATCGATAAGTATAAACGGTAATATTCTCATTCTCACCGGTTGTACGACCGTTTACAACAGTGCCACGAGGTGCACGGTAATGACGTTTAAGTGCGGATACTCCATTTATTGTAAGCTCAGTTGAAGAGACGAACGGATGAGCGAACCAAACCGAAGTATTCAAATCAGAACCGCCTACTGTATAAATTGATATATAAGAATCAACAGCCATATAATTAGACACATTGATATTATCTATAAAATCCTTCTCATCCGTTAACAGATCCCAACCCCATTTCACACCCTGATACCAGTTTGGATGATTAAAAAAGAAACCATCACCACTATATGTTGCCCAACCGGCATAATCACCACTGCTTACAGTAATGGGTTCCTGGATTAATTTAACTGAAGCCTGATCTTTCTTTTGTTCTTTGATTCTCCAGATCAATTCTGACATTTCGGCTCGGGTGATAGATTTATTTAATTGGCTGATTGTAGATGGAATATAGTTATCAGACTGAAGTGCCTTCACATAACCTTCATACCAAGCTCCGCCAGGCTCTACAGAAAGACCATAAACTTCGGATAAAATCTTTGCGGCCTCAGCAAAATTAATATTGCTTGCCGGTTTAAATGTTCCGTCACCGTAGCC
>JAUXFE010000046.1 GCA_030620215.1 Candidatus Peregrinibacteria bacterium | reverse complement strand
GGTATCACCATTTGGTCTATTCGGATAAGCCCCTTTGATAGCACCGTTTATATAGGTACTTCACATGGCACCTTTAAGCTATAAAATTCTAAACAACTCAATTAGGTTAAAGAAATCACCAATTCTTTTTATTATGTGATAGCGCTTTTAAAAAGAGGGACTGGATGGAACGACAAAGACCAAATCTTATCATCGCCGGCGTATCAAAATGCGGGACAACATCCACTTTTAGATATCTCTCCGAACATCCTGATATTTTTCCTGCCAGTAAGAAAGAAGTTTCTTACTTCAAACCATTGAGGTTCAATAAAGAACTAAAACCCTGGTCGGTTTACGAGTCCTATTTTAAGGGCTATGGCGGAGAACAATACTGCATGGAAGCCTCTACGACATACTTTGCGGGGGGTAGAAAAATAGCAAAGTATATGAAAGAGAATTTGGGCCATTTGAAAGTAATGCTTTTTTTGCGAAACCCAGTCGATAGAATGTTTTCGCTATATTCGTATCATAAAGGCGAACTAAGGCTTAATAAAGATATCACTTTTTCTGAATATATCAGGATGAGTGAAAAATTCAATAAAGAAATGCTCTATAAAAGTGACGAAAAATGGATATATAGTGGCATTGCAAGCGGCAAATACGCTGATTTTATTGAGGATTGGTTGGATGCTTTTGGCACAAATTTAGGAGTGTTTTTTTTCGAAGATTTGAAAAAAGACAATCGTAACTTTATTAGAAAAATGTGCGAATGGTTAGCTGTCGATTCTTCTTTCTACGACAATTATAATTTTGTTGTTGAAAATAAGACCAGGCAAGCAAAAAATAAAATGCTACACAAGGTGGTGCTGCAGCTGAATGAAAAATTCGAAGAATTTTTTATCAAGCACTATCACATCAAAGAAAAATTGCGGGGGATGTATTATGCATTTAATAAAAGTGATGAAAAGTTAATCGTGTCCGTGGAGGAAAGAAAATACCTTTTAGAGCTTTTCAGACCGAATAATACAAAATTTTATCAAATACTTAAGCGCCATGGATACTCTTATTTCCCCGATTGGAATTCATAAACCTGTCATGGATACGGCATAGGCTATCAGGTCACTCGGATTTGCCGCCTCGGAAGAAATTGACGCTAAGTTTCCAAGGGTATTTTCCCTTGCTAAGCTCATAGAACAAATTTTCATATTGATCGGCGATTTTATCCCAGGAATAAAAATCGATTATTCTCTGTCGAGCCTTTTTTCGATAAGAGGGTAGTAAATCTTCATTCTCTATTGCCCATTCCATATTTTTGCACAAGGTTTCGATATTGTTCTTATAATATCTACCACACTCTGATAATACATCCCGATTGAACTGAACATCTATTGCTATTGTAAAGCACCCATTTGCCATGGTTTGCAGCAAGGCTGGATTAGTGCCGCCGACGGAATTGCCATGAATATATGCAAAACAGTTACCCCATAATTGTTCAAGGACCTCTTGATCATAAATGAATCCTGGCAGAAGAATATTTTCATTAATTTCCTGTTCGATGTTTTGAGTATAGTCAGTCGGGTAGGGGTTTCCACCTACGAGGACCAATTTTTTATTTGTTCCTAGTCTATTGAAAGCCTGAATCGAAAGCAAAGGATGATTCTCAGGTTCAAATCTGGTTATCTGAAGAAAGTATTCATCCGATTTAAGGCCCATTTCATGGATGATGTTGGTCCTGAAAGTAGATTTAACATATGCACCGTATGCAATTTCAGTAGAATCCGTCGCATGTTTTGTTGAATAATACTGTTTAATTCCCTTTGAATCCGCAACAATTCGGTTCGCAATAAGACAGGCAATTTTTTCCGAAATTTTATAGAATGATTTTCCTGCATACCCCCACTTGGAGCGTCTCCACTCGAGACCATCAGTGTTGATGGCAATCTTTCGATTGAACATTCTCAACGGTACAACCAAAAGGCTGTTTGCAGCATTAAATACCATATATATGTCAAAATTTTTTAATAGTGAATGCCAGGCAGAAAAAAAAGTATGCGACAAAGTATCGATTGTTCTTTTTTGAGCGTTCGGTAAATAGACCAAATTCATACCAAGATATTTTTCTCGTTTAACATCGTAATAACTATCTCGGCAGTACACGGTAACTTCGTGTCCCTTTGTAACGAGGCGTTTGCCTAATTCCTCGACACACGTTTCAAAGCCTCCATAGTTAGCGGGTACACCCCTTGTGCCAATAAGCGCTATTTTGAGATATTTTTTTTCCACAGAATGCCTATCTTCCCTTTGAATTTGTTTTAGTAAAATATTAGTAAGTCTATAATAAGATAGAGAAGTATACCCAGCGTCATCCTTATTAAAAAGATGAATTTATTTATCGAACACCTTATTGGTTGATAAGGCAGTTTTTTTGGTGTGAGTTGGAAAATATTGACAACCAATGTTCACAAAAGGATAAGTCTATTGTTCATTTTTATAGAGAACGAAGACGCTTAATTAAACTAACCTATTGATATCACCCTTTCATTTTCCTAATCATGTATTTTCGGTATAAAAATTGCATTGAACAATAAGATTAGCGTATCATCGCAAATTTGGAAATCGCAAAAATACCTCTTTACATGTGGTTCCATTTTTTTACCGATAAGGATACTGAAAAGCAGCTGGTATGTCAAAGTTTATATGGGAGGGTCGATTATGTCAGGTTATAAATGGGTGTGTAAATATAAGGATAAGATTAATGCCGGGATGAAACGCTCGGCATATGTATTTTTAATATGTATACTTTTTTCTGGGCCAGTATGGGCAGAAACGCTTTGGATGCGTCATGGTTTAACCACGGGTAGCAGTGACGGGTTTGACTATGCCAATGCATTTCAGGGTTCCGATTCTGTCCAATGGGGAAGCGGCCAAGGTTATGTCGGTGCGGGTGACACCCTTTATGTTTGTGGGGGGCCGCATGATGATGCGTTTTATATAATGGCTTCCGGCACCAAGGATAACGAAATCGTGATTCGAGGGGATTGCAGTAGCGTCAATGGAAGTTATAAAGACGGCACGTTTGGCAGAGTTAGCTTGCATAACCTTGAAAATTATGCATCCGGACAAAGCCTTAGTTTGTTGGATAACTCTTATATAACTATTAGAAACCTTACCTTCAAAAACCCTTTAGGGGTGAGAGATATTTCCCAATCCGGACTGAAGGCCATAAGCCAACGGGGCGAACATGATGGTGCTGATAATTCATTTATTTTAGGGGATGAAAGTTTTTCGACAAAGGGTTTTTCTGATGACCAGCTTGTTGGCGGGATTGTTTGGAATCTAACAGATGGATCAAGGGGTATAATTACTGCCAATACTATAACAACAATAAAGGCAGCTCTTTCAGGTGGTAAAGACAATCATTGGGATAATGGCGATCTATTCCAAATCACAGATGATGAAGCCTCGATTGAAATACGTGCATCGCCTGGAAACCGTACCCATCATATTACAATCAGTAATTGTGAATTTTACCTGGATGATACCGATGTCGGATTTTCTATAACCGCCAATGTCAGCGACAACCAAATAATTCATGATATTTCCCTAAGGGACAATCATTTTCAGGGGCATAACAACTATACTATAAAAATGTCTCAAGCCCGATATGGATCTGGACCATGTGGACAAATTTACAATATCACCATAAAAGATAACACAATAAGTGACTCGGCTGTTTTCCTACATAAATTTGGCTCTCTAGAACAAATAGATTGGGAGGGGTGTCTAAATTTTTGTGAAGCTGCCGGACAACCATGGGATTGCTGCACTGGTGAAAGAACCGCAACATGTCGAACTGATTGTGGGCTTGATGACAATGACGATGCAATGTCAGGGCTGGATATCGATGGAAATACTTTTGATGAATATGAATTCAATCCCATTATGATTAGTGCCATAAAGGGTAATGGAAGTATAAATTATATTCGAAATAATACATTTACTAGTACCGGAACACAATGGTCCCATACGAACTTACTACAACTATTCTGGATTAAGGATTTCATCATAGAAAATAATTTTATTCAGGGGCCTGACATAAAATTCGGTAGTTGTGATGGTTGTGCGATTATTATTGATTGGTTGCAGGTATCCAATGATTATATCAGCGATAGTGTTATCATTCGCGGCAATATGATTGTGGATGCCGGCAGTTCTGGTGACTGTAATGGAAAAGGTATCAGTGTATATAAAGGAAGAAATATAAGTGTATATAATAATGTTGTAATTAACTCTGACATTGGAATCAAAGTTTCTAATGAGGAATCCGAAAATGTGCGATTATATAACAACACAATTGTTGGCGCAATTCACGGTATCCTTATCAATGCGAGTGCTCCTTTAGTTCAGATCAAAAATAACCTTATTCTAAATAGTACTGTCAGCGGAATTAATAACACCTGGGGGGACTTAACACGTAGAGCTGCTGATCCAGACGAGGATTATAATATAGTGTACAACTCCGGGAAAATTGATTTCTGGGGTATCACGCAAGGCCTCAACAGCATTACAGGGCAAGATCCAAAATTAACTATTGATTATAAAATTCAAAGCGATTCACCCGCTATTGATGCCGGAATACTTGTCGATCTGACTGTCGATTTTGATGGCCAAAGAGTGCCAAATGGTGTTCGACCCGACATAGGGGCTTTTGAATATTATGATAAGGTGTGGGAGAGACCTTCAGCTCCCAAAAATATTCGGTTTTTTATGCTGAACTGAATATCCCACGGAGGGGGGGGCAAAAGATGGCGACAAGCAGGGCTCCTTTGAGCGGATCGCGGTAAATGCTATCATGGGCCAGTCCTTTCAAGGACGCTTACAAGACGATCAATTTTTTCCGGAGCTTTGTGTATTGAAAGTTTGCTGAAAATTTAAAGACTGCAATAAAGATTACTATTGCCAACAAAAAACACCTCAGATATTGAGGCTCTTCATCATTACGATTCACTGTACGTTTCCATAATTCGGGTAGCAGCTGAAGCTGTTACCCGATTTACCTTTTTTGCATTACCTTTTTATATCGGCTGAATTCTTACTTACAAAAATGATTGAATATGATCTTTTTTTAAGACTATAGTTACACATTACCGAGATATTCTTACGATCAAATAAAAGACCGGAGAATCATTATTTCCGAAGCATAATCCCGGACCCGGACCCTGGCCGATCCTCGCACGGAGCTGCCTTGCCATGAATGATCAATTGTTTATTTTTGAGTCAACTGATTATCAGACCTATCCTTTGGGAGGGCCTCTAGGAACAATAAAAAATTTCCTGCGATTTACTCATTGCAACTGCCTTTTGGTAGGATTAACGAATAGAAAAAGCGTATCCATTGGAAAATGGCTTCGCATCAATATCGATGGACGTTATTATGAGTTTCTGCCATTAGCCCGGGCTAAAAGGGAAATAGTCCCGCATAAGATATTAATGCTTTTCGGAATGATATATTTTAGACGCCAAATTTTGGCAAAATGTAATAAAAAGTCAATAAACGCCATGTTTCTTAATAACCGAGAGTGTTACAGCGCGCTTAGATATATCCTTTCCCCTGAGAAAAAAATCAATGCATTCTATAAAATGACGGATGCTGTAAATCCACTCGTAACTTCAGGTCGATCAATTGCTCATGTAAAGTGGCTTCAGGTGTTATATTTTAAATTGTTTTTTAAGCCGTTACTTAAGGAATCAAAAATAATATTTAGCATTAGTGATGAATGTCGAAAATTCTGCGAAGAGACGCTGGTGCGGAAAAATGAAAAAAAAAAAATTGTTGATTTAAATCACTT
>JAUXFE010000017.1 GCA_030620215.1 Candidatus Peregrinibacteria bacterium | reverse complement strand
CTTGCTATACCTGAGTTGATAATACAAAATAAAAATGGTTATTTGGTAAGCATTAACGATAAAAAGGATATATTAAATAAACTAAATAAAATTTATTACGATAAAAATTTAGAAATAAGATTTTCAAATAATGCTTTAAAGTTTGTTAAACGTTTTGAGGAAGGAAAAATTTTTAAAATTTTTGAACGTGTTTATAAAAAAATGACAGCAAACAAAAAACAAACAAATTCTCCTAAATAAAAAACTTATCAAGAGTACCTTATCTAAAGAAAAATATTTTTTGAATTGCGTATAATACAACGACAGCCGAATTTTGATTTTCGAATTTCAATAAATTGCTGTATCGTTATTTCGTCATTTCGTCTACCTGTCGTGGTGGGTCATCTCGTTAATATATGAATCATACACAAAAAATAAAACGCATAAGTTCTTTTTTAGCGTCACGAAAATCAAAAACGCCACTTTCGCTTAAGAAAAAAGCAGTATCCCATCAAGTTCCTAAAAAAGGGGATAAAACATATTTAGACGAACAACTTGATGTTGGTGATTTGAATGAAATTTTAGATATCGATGTGAAAAACAAAACGTGTATCGCTGAACCGGGACTTACTTTTTTTGATTTAGCTAAAGCGACTCTTGAGCATGGTCTTGTTCCAATTGTAGTGCCCGAGCTGAAGACGATAACCATTGGCGGGGCTGTTGCGGGTTGTTCCATAGAGTCCATGTCATATAAAAAAGGAGGTTTTCATGATAACTGTATAGAATACGAAGTCGTTACTGCAAAAGGTGAAGTACTGACATGTTCTCCGGAAAAGAACAGTCTGCTTTTCCAGATGATGCATGGTACATTCGGTACGCTGGGGATTATAACTAAGTTAAAATTTAATCTGGTTCCTGCCAAAAAGTTTGTAAAAGTAACATACGAAAAATACGAAACTTTAGATGATTATAAAAAGGCCATCTATGGGTACTTTAAAAATAAGAATGCGGATTTTATGGATGGAATTATCCACTCGCCAACTGAATATGTGCTTAGTATAGGTAATTTTGTCGATGAGGCTCCGTATACGAACAAGTATGACTGGATGAAAATCTATTATCTAAGTACGAAGAAAAGAAAAAAAGATTATTTAAAAACCATTGATTACTTTTTCAGATACGATAAGGGTGACACTAATGTTAGTCCAAAATCTTTTATCGGCAGATTGCTTTTTGGGAAATTTATGAATTCCAATAATCTATTACGATTTGCTACAAGATTTCACAAAATTATTCCTGCAAGCAAAATTCCAATAACTGTCGATACGTTTATACCATTTTCAAAAATGAATAATTTTATGGATTGGTATCAAAAAAAGGTCGGTCATTTTCCTTTGTGGTGCGTGCCATATAAAAATGTAAGACATTATGAATGGATTGCTTCAGATTTTAAAATTGATGATGAACTTTTTTTAGATATTGCAATTTATGGCATGAAACCTAAAAAAGGTGTGAATTATTATAAACTACTGGAAGATAAATTATATGAAATCAGGGCTCTTAAAACTTTAATATCGCAGAACTATTATTCAGAAGAGGATTTTTGGAAAACATGGAACAAAGAAAATTTTTACAAGATCAAAAAGCAGACTGATCCGGATAATATCTTCAGGGGGCTTTATGAAAAAATGTGCAGGGCTACGAGGGGTGTATAGAAGTACCTATTCTTCGCCTTCTAAAGGTCTTATTACCCAATCCACATCTCTGTTGGAATCTGTGTATTGCCCTAAAAAGACTCCTGAGACATTTGTTGCAAAAACCTTTACCTCTATGTTACCTATAGTTTCCTTTTCCGGTGAGTCGGTTATTGTATATTGTTTAACTGGCTGAGCGGTATCCGGATTTACTTCTAATTTTTCCATTACCGCCTTTATCATTGCTTCCTTATTATCTTCGAGTTCCCAGTATGAAGGCATCATTTGAAGAGGTATGGGTGTTTCTTCTCCAGCTTCAATTTCTTCAATTGCAGCTTCGAGCTCATTTTTAAATTCTTCCAATACTTCCGGACTTACCTCGGTTTCTTCTTCGTATGATGGGTTTTCGATTGACATTGTTTTGTTGTTAAAAATTTAATTATAATAGTATTATAACATAAAATTCAATATTTTTCAACACATTTTTCATAAAAACCCAAAATCCCCTTTCCCAAGGAGTGCAATTTATGTAGAATCTATCCGCTTAAGTTTTTGAATGAGTTATGGCTAAAGAAGTAATAGAAGTTGAAGGTAAAGTTGTCGAGTGTCTTTCTAATGCCACATTTCGAGTCGAACTGATTGGTGAAAATTATAAAGGGCATACCATTCTTGCTCACGTCTCAGGAAAGATCCGCATGAATTACATACGCATTCTGCCAGGTGATACTGTCACCATTGAAATGACTCCATATGATCTAACGAAAGGCAGAATTACTTATAGAAATCCAACACCAAAAAAGACCACTGATTAATATGATTATCTCATGATTACCATGATCCTATATATTCCAATCGTTTAATCATAGTTACATTTATCATTTAGCATTTAACATTTAATGAAGGTAAGAGCATCAGTAAAGAAAATTTGTGAATATTGTAGAGTTATTAAACGAAAAGGTGTTGTTCGCGTTATTTGTCCAAGATTTAAAAAACATAAACAAAAGCAAGGCTAAACAATTATTATTTTTCATTTAGCATTTATTATTTATGGCTAGAATAGCAGGAGTTAACCTACCTAAAGGTAAGCGTATAGAGGTAGCGCTCACATACATCTATGGTATTGGCAGAAGTTTGAGTAAGAAATTATTAATTGAACTTAAGATTGATTTAGATACGAAAGTTGATGCTTTAACTGGTGATCAGGAGCAAAAAATACGTGAAGCTATAGGCAAATTAATTACAGAAGGTGATTTAAGACGCCAGGTTACTAACGATATTAAACGATTGCAAGAAATCGGAACATATCGTGGTTTTCGACATCGCCGAAGATTGCCAGCTCGCGGTCAACGTACAAAAACCAACGCCCGTACCAAACGCGGTAAACGTATGACAATGGGTAGCGGTAAGATTAAAGCAACTAAAACCTAGTTTTTTAGCTTGTTAGGTTCTTAGCTTCTTAGGTTCTTAGGCCGATATATAAGCCTAAAAAGCTAAAAATCTAACAAGCTAATAAGCTAATAAGCTAACAAGCTACAACCTAACAATATTATTTATCATTTTTTATGGCTGACGAGAAAAAAGTTAAAAAATCAGGTGGTAAAAAGATTAAAAAGTCCGTTCCGGAGGCTAATGTTTATATTACGGCCTCTTTTAATAACACTTTAATGTCTTTAACAGATCCTAATGGCAATTTGCTCGCACAATTCAGTGCAGGTGCATGTGGCTTTAAGGGGTCTCGTAAATCTACTCCTTATGCCGCAACGGTTACGGCTGAAAAATTGATGGAAAAGGCAATAGCTTACGGTGTTCAAAAGGTTAGAGTTTTCTTAAAAGGAGTTGGAACAGGCAGGGAACAATCTGTTCGCGGTATTCAGGCCGCCGGTATTGAATTAAGTGCTATTTTTGATGTTACTCCGGTTGCCCATAATGGCTGTAGAAAAAGAAAGAGACGTCGTATTTAATTTTTTATTTATAATTCATAATTCATAATTTGTAATTATTAATGAGATATACAGGTCCGAAAGCAAAGTTATGTCGTAGATTAGGTGCCAATTTATTTGGAGCCGAGAAATACACGAAAATATTACGCAAACGTCAGTCCAAACCTGGCGTACATGGTTCTAAATTTAAAAAGAAGAGTGAATATGGCCGCCAGTTAGATGAAAAGCAAAAAGCACGTTTTGTTTTCGGTTTGACCGAACGTCAGATGCGAAATAATTTCGCGAAAGCATCTTCTCAGCCCGGTGATACCGGTCAAAATTTCCTACGTCTCTTTGAAAGAAGGCTTGATAACGTGATTTATGTTTCTCAATTCGCAGTGACTCGTATGCAGGCTCGTCAAATGGTGAATCATGGGCATTTTAAATTGAACGGGCGTCGTGTTGATATACCATCTATCGTTGTTCGTCCTGGGGATAAAATCGAGCTTCTTCCTAAACATGCAGATTCCGCACTTTATAGTGGTTTGGATAAAGTAAAAGATTATTCTCCAAAATGGTTGAAGGTTGATTTGAAAAAACTAACTGCGGAAGTACTGGCTCTTCCAGAAATAGATGATCTAGAAAAGAGTATTGATAGCCAGTTGATTGTGGAGTTCTACTCCCGTTAAATTTTTTAACTTATATATTATGCATATTATCCAAGAAGAAATTGGTTTGCCTAAAATTCAAACTGAATCCGTCGATAAAAATCATGCTATTTTTAGTATCAGCCCATTGCCTGCCGGTTATGGAATGACACTTGGGAATGCTTTTCGTCGGGTTTTGCTTTCTTCATTGCCCGGAGCAGCGATAACAGCTGCTAAAATCGAGGGAGTATCTCATGAATATTCCGCTCTTCCCGGTGTTAAGGATAGTGTTTTGGATATCTTGTTAAATCTCAAATTGGTTCAGCTTAAAAAACACTCTAAAGATCCGGAGACAGTTAAGCTTTCCATTAGTAAAGAAGGCGATGTTACTGCTAAATCTATTGAGTGTTCAAGTGATATTGAAATTTTAAATCCAGATCAAAAAATCACTTCTATTACAAAAAGAGGTACTAAGTTGAATATAGAAATGGTTGTAGAAAAGGGTGTTGGGTATGTTCCGGCTTCTCTTCGCAAAAAGAGTAAAAAAGATGTCGGTCTTATTCAAATCGATGCTATTTATTCTCCGGTTATTAAAGTTAGATACGATATATCAAATGCTCGTGTAGGGCAAATGACCGATTTAGATAAGTTGACTCTTGAAATTCAAACAAATGGTTCTATTAGCCCTGAAGAGGCTTTAAAATTCAGCTCAAGTGTTCTTAAATCTTATTTTGATCTGTTCTTAATGGAAGAAGATGATATTGAGCCTGATTTCAGAAGTGATGTTCAAACCGTTAAAGAAAAAGAGATGGAAGAGCAGGAGGAGGAATCAAAGAAAGAAACATATACTCCAATTGAAATCCTTAATTTCTCTCCACGTACACTAAATGCTTTGATTAACGGAGGTATCGGTTCTATTGAACAACTCGTTAAATGCACTCCTAGCAAGCTTGGTAACTTCCGTGGGTTTGGTAAAAAGGCTATGACTGAGGTAAGTGATGCTTTGTCTCCACGCGGTTTGGCTTTAATGGATGAAGGCGGAGAGATGTAATTCAGATTTCTGATTTCAGATTTCTGATTCCCATTTATCATTTAGTATTTATCATTTTATTTATCATTTAATTCATGCGACATAGAGTTAAGACAACTAGGTTAAACAGAGATCAAGCGCATTTGGATTCCATGCTAAGAAATATGGCTACATCCATAATTCTTTATGAGAAAGTTAAAACTACTAAGTCTAAGGCAAAGATGATTAAGCCGATTGTTGAAAAATTAATTACCAGTGCTAAAAAGCAGTCTTTGTCAGTTTCTATGCGTACATTAAATGCATATTTTACAGACAAAAGCGCATCTAAAAAACTTACACGTGAGATTTTAGAACGATATAAAGATCGCAATTCAGGTTTCCTTAGGATTATACCCTTGGGTTATCGTGCAGGGGATGCTGCACCTATGGTACAAATTGAACTAATTTAATTTCCATTGACTGCCAATTGACTTAGTCGATAGGCAGTCAATGGAAATATATAAGATGAAAACATTTACTCCTAAATCGCCGGCTAAAGATGATAGAAAGTGGTATCTAATCGATGCTACCGATAAGGTGCTCGGTCGTCTGGCAACTGAAATCGCAAATGTGTTGCGAGGTAAAAACAAACCTAGTTTTACACCACATTTGGATATGGGAGATTATGTTGTAGTTATAAATGCTGACAAAGTAAAATTAACAGGTCAAAAAACTGAGCAAAAAGAATATATTTCCCATTCAGGTTATCTTGGACATTTAAAACGTAGATCATTCGAGAGTGTTAAAGAAAACAATCCAACCAGAATTTTAAAAGAGGCTGTAACCGGTATGATCCCGGCTAATCGTTTGAAGAAATTCATTGTGGCGAAATTCAATGTATATGCAGGTTCAGAACATCCTCACAAAGGCCAGAATCCTACCGAGTTAAAACTCTAAGTTCTAAACTCTAAACTCTAATCAAACTCTAAACTCTAAGTTCTAAACTCTAAACTCTAATCAAACTCTAAACTCTAAATTCTAAACTTTAAACAATGTCTGATAAGAAAGAAGAAACAACGGAAAATAATTTAATGCAACGAAAAGGTCGTTATTTTTATGCTAATGGAAAGCGCAAGACATCTGTTGCGCGCGTGCGTTTATATGAAAATGGAAAGGGTGATATTATTATTAATAATCAACCCGTTGATGAGTACTTCTTTGGAATTTTAGTCGGCAAGGTAAAGGCTCCGCTTAAACTCGCTAATGCTCAAAAGCTTTTTGATATTACAGTAAAGGTTACTGGTGGTGGCGTTAGTTCTCAGGCAGATGCCGCTCGTCACGGAATTTCTAAAGCACTTCTGGAATATGATCCAGAATTACGTAAAACATTAAAGCAGGCCGGATTCTTAACAAGAGACTCCAGATCTAAAGAGAGAAAGAAATTCGGATTAAAACGTGCTCGTCGTGCACCGCAGTGGGCTAAGCGTTAATTTAACTATCAGCTATCAGCTATCAGCTATCAGCCAAGTTTGTTTGTTCTCTTTTACTGATCTGCTGATTGTTGATCGTTGATAGTTAATTCAGGTTCCATATCCATATTACTCCAGCTATATGTATAGCTATTTCTTGCATTCCATATCGCAAACCCCGTAGCGCCTGCATCGTAGCCTGCCTGAATTTGGTCACCTATGTACTTGCCTCCAAAATTATAAGTTTTTAGAGCAAATCCTTGAATATAAGGTCTTATTTCTGCATTACCATCCGCTTGTTCAACGAATCTTTTAATTGATTCATATACGATGTCATAAGGGGCATAGTACATGTTATAAATGCCGTAATAGCCCGGGCTGTAATGCGATGGATATGTCATGGGATAAATCACATCTACGATTTTTGCCATTTCCTCAACATTTTGGCCGACTATTTTCCAATCAACGTCACCCCATACAATACCTCCAAAAGTATCTACACCTAAAGCTATATCATATTTATCTGCCACTATTCTTGCCCGTTTTAAAAAGTGATTTATTACGTCATGATTATCAAAATTTTCTTCGTCATACCAATAATCCAGAATATTATGATTGGTTGCAGGAAAGCGAATATAATCGAATTGGATCTCATCAAATCCGAATTTCGCCACTTCTTCCATTATCATTAAGTTGTATAGCTGTACGCCTGCCCTTGATGGATCAAGCCACCTGTAATCATATGTTCCGTTCCACCATTTATATCGGATTCTCCAGTCTGGTCGGCGTACGGATATGTATGGGTTGTTAAATACGACTTGTCTGGCTATAACGTATAGACCTCTGTCATGCAGGTATTTTACAACCGCTTTGTAATCATTCATTTCCCTGCCCGGATTTATGTTTCTTAAAGACTCATTTTCAGGCACGAAGGCCAATTTTCCACCACCTATTTCTATATCTATTACCACCGCATTACCTCCATTTTCTATTAGGGTATCTATTAATTCCGTGAAGTGATTTGTGGAAACGGTGTAAGCTGTTAAGTAAATGCTTCTTACATTTCCGGTGGTGGATTCGATGGTAGACTCGGTTGTGAATCCGATTGTGGATCCGATTGTAGTTATGACGAATAAGAGGGGGATGAAAATGCTAATTGTGGTTTTTATATTAATCATGGTTATTGTTTTTGAAATGCAGGGTGTATTTAGACTGTATTCCGTATACTGAAACTGAAACTGTTGCTACTTAGGTTTGAGTGTGAGTTTGAGTGTGAGGATACAGGGGTATGTAATTCACATTCTCATCTTATACCACCCACCCTCTCTTGAATTATGAAAGTAGACAGTGCCCTGAACTGGATCGTAGCTTATTTGATCTAAGGGAAAGTCGAATTTTTGGGTAATGCTTTCCTGTATTAATTCCGATGGATTGTATGTCCAGATTTTTGTTAGATTTTTTGCTGAATCAGTATTATAAGTTATTAAAGTGTTTTCATTTATCCATGCGCTTTCACTTAAATCCAGAGTCATATCAATCTTATTTATGTTTTCCTGATCTTTCCAGTCTACTTTATATAAAGAGTTGTTATTATCGTTCATTAAAAAGAAATTGCTTGCTGGTGACCATGAAATTCGCGTAGGTTCAATATCTAAAACATATTTTTTACGCGATCCTATTTCAATTTCAATGTAATAAAGATCATTTTCCTTACTAACAAGTATATATTTTTCGTTCGGTGACCAATAAAAGTTTATTGGGGGTGTTATGTTTTTGAGTGTGGTAACGGAGTTGGTTTGGCCGTCCGACTTTCGTATTTTTAAGCGATTGTCACTTGCATCTAAAAATAAAAATTTATCACCTTTCACATTCCAGATGTGGGTGATAATATCATCTGCATTTAAATCCGTTGGAATAGGAGGTGTGGGTTTGTCGGTTTTAGGAACGATGCTAATCGGTTCGATTTTCATTATTTTTTTTGGATCGAATTTAATATCACTTATTCCCCCCCTGCTTATTGTCGTTTGTGATGAAGCTATGTTGTATCCCTCTTTTTCAAATCGTATTTTGTAACTTCCAACATTCAATTTAATTTCACATGGGTCGGTTAGGCATTCCATCGGTTCGCTATCGGTATAAATCGTGTAATTGTTTAATCCTGCTGTAATAATCAACCTCCCCTCATTTAAAACATAAAACCAGACTATTATTAGCCCTACTACAGTTATCATAAGCAGAAAAATCAATATGCTTTGGGTTTTATTCGTCATAAAATGATGGTAGACCTTGGGTTATATTCTTAATGTGAGTGATTTTTGGAGTATAAGTATCTATTTCTATAGCAATAACATCTATGCGCCACATTTGCTCCTCTTTATCTTCCAGCCAAAGATTAGCAGTTGCGATGAGTTTTTTCAATTTTCTGTTATCGACAGCCTCTTCCGGATAACCAAAAGCTTTGCTTTTACGGGTTTTTACTTCGATAAATACGCATTCTTTCATTTCGGGATCTTCTGCAATGATATCTATCTCACCCGTTCTTTTTCTAAAATTTCTTTCTAAAATTTTATAGCCGATTTTTTTCAGATAGTCGGATGCTATTTGCTCGCCTTTGTTTCCCAGTTCTTTTTTGTACATGTTACCTATGGCTTATCCTGTGGTTTATCCTATGGCTTATCCTGTGGCTTATCCTGTGGCTTATCCTATGGCTTATCCTATGGCTTATCCGATTGCAGCTATT
>JAUXFE010000080.1 GCA_030620215.1 Candidatus Peregrinibacteria bacterium | reverse complement strand
TCGCGCCTTCGAAGTTTTTAATGGTGGCCCGGGGCAGAATTGAACTACCGACGCAAAGATTTTCAGTCTTTCGCTCTACCACTGAGCTACCGGGCCAAGGTTTTCGTCTAACAAATATTAGACTAGAAAAGTTTTTGTATCAAGGTTTTTTAAGATTTAAAAATTTTAATTGAACTAATACAAAAAACCACTCCCCACTAAGCGGGGATATGCGGTTTTTTGATTTTTAATTTTTTACTAGGCTATAAACCCAAAGTACCCCAGAACGCCTCCTAAAATTAGAACAATCACACTAATAATAGTGAGATTCTTTTTCATTAGCCCCTTTGAAAAGTTCAGCATTGCTTTTGGGAAAACAAGAAGCATTACACCTTTAATCACAGCTAACCAACCAAGGACTGTAATAATAACCGTCCAATCTTTTATCCAAATGTTGTGACTACTTATAATTAGGAAACCTATTACAAGAGCCATAACTCCGCCTATGTACATGACACCAGAATTAGCTATCATGCTGTCGAAGGCTTTGCGATAGTATTTAGTATCAATAAGCATACCTAAGCCAATCGCTAAGTATACTAGCGCAAAAATCTGCGCAATAAAAATCGAAAGTTCCATATTTGTTTTTGTTATGTAATATTTCTTTTACATTGTACACGTATTCTTAATTATTTCAAAGTTTTCTATATTTTCAGATATTACAAATGTAAACCAAGTTCAGCTATATTGGGTTGATTAATAAGTTTCACATTTAACTTCAAAGTATGCGGTTGGATGTCCACATGACGGGCATGCATCAGGAGCCTCCTTGCCTGTGTGCACGTGTCCGCATCTACGGCAGACCCAGCTTATTTCCTCTTCTTTTTTAAATACAGTTTCACCTTCAACTTCTTTTAACAATTTTTTATATCTTTCCTCGTGATGCTCCTCTGCATTGGCGATTGCTCTCAATCTAGTTGCTATCTCCGGGAATCCTTCTTTATCTGCTATGTCTGCAAATTCAGGATACATTGATTCATATTCATAGTGTTCGCCTGCTATAGCGGATTTTAGGTTATCGATTGTGTTACTAAGAATCGTAGGCGCTGGAGCTTCAACTGTTATTGTGTCCAGATTTTCATCACTTTTTTTCTTTAAATCGTTGATCATCCTAAAAAGCCATTTGGCATGTTCTTTCTCCTGATCTGCGGTAAGCGAAAAAATTTCTGATACTTGTTCATAGCCTTCTTTTTTAGCGATTTTAGCGTAAATCGTATATCGATTTCTTGCCTGGCTTTCGCCTATAAAGGCTTTTGTGAGATTTTGAATTGTTTCATTCATGATTATTTCTTTTTATATAATAAAAACGCATATCTAACTCCATCTTCTTCAAGATATCTGAGTTTTTTAGATTTAAATAAGGGTGGGATTTTAGGGAAAAATGCGTCACATTTATATTCCCTTTCGATTTTTGTAAGATAAATTCCCGTTAAATCCCGTCTTTTCATAAATTGCTCATATACTTTTGCTCCGCCGATAACATAAATCGATTCAATTCTTTCATTGGCTTCTGCAATTGCATCATCTATTGAGTTAACAACTGTTGCACCTTCGGCAACGTAATCTTTTTTACGGGTTAGCACGACATTTTTTCTGGCTTGTAATGGACGATGGTCTTCCGGTATTGATTCCCATGTTGTTCGCCCCATCAAAACTATATTCAGCTTATTTGTATCCTGGGTTTTAATCGTTTTTTTCTTAAAAAAAGCCATGTCTTTTTTTAACTTCCATGGGAGTTTTCCTTTTATACCAATGCCATTCTTGGCGTCGGCTGCGACTATGAGGTAGATATTTTTTTTCATAGGATTATTGCGACTATTAGGACTATTACGACTATTAGGATGATATAAAACTTATTCAAATCATAATAGTCGTAAAAGTCTTAAAAGTCCTAAAAGTCGTAATTAGACGGCTATAGGGAATTTAATAAATTCGTCATGAGTATAGTTTTTTAATTCAAAATCCTCAAACTTAATATCCCAAAATGGTTTTTTGGTGATTTCGAGCTTAGGTAATTCATGAGGTGTTCTTGCAAGTTGTTCTTTTAATCCTTCCACATGATTGGAATAAATATGGACATCTCCGAATGTATGAACAAATACGCCGGGTGTCAGATTACATTCCTGTGCCATCATCATAAGAAGGGCACTGTAACTGGCTATATTGTAAGGGACGCCTAGAGCGACATCCGCGCTTCTTTGATAGAGTTGGAGGTCGAGACGGTCACCCATAACATTAAAATGGAAAAACGCGTGACAGGGCATAAGCGCCATTTTAGGCAGATCCGCCACATTCCATGCGCTGACCATAATCCGACGGGAGTCCGATTGGTTTTTAATTAAATCGATTGCCTGCTGAATTTGGTTTATCTGTGTTTTTTTACAGCTTCCGTCTGGCTGTTCTTCATATTTATCCCATGCCACCCATTGTTTGCCGTAGATCGGGCCTAAATCTCCATTTTCATCGGCCCATGCATTCCATATTGGGGTGTATTCTTTGAGTTCGTCATTTATATTTGTTGAACCACGTAAAAACCAAAGAAGTTCCCGGATTATTGCGTCGAATCTAACTTTTTTAGTGGTTACCATTGGGAATCCCTCCCTTAAATCATATTTACACTGAGCTCCGAATATCGAAATGGTACCCGTACCTGTTCGGTCGGTTTTCTCAATACCATTGTCGAAGATTTCCTGAACTAAATCTAAGTATTGTTTCATATTCAAAATAAAATGACGAGATTAAGATACATCAAAAAAACTCAAAACTCAAAGTTCTAAACTCTAATCAATTTTAAAGCTCAAAGTCTAAAGTTCAAATTTGAGTTTTGGATTTTAATCTTTAAGTTTGCTTTGAATTTAGAGTTTAGAATTTAGAGTTTTTAATTTATAATTAAATTATGTTACAACCACTTACAACATCGGAAATGAAGAAATTTGAAAAGTATGTCTGTGATAATTTTGATATTACAATTGATGAAATGATGCAGAATGCAGGCAGGGCGGTTTTTGATGTTGTGATGAACGAGATTTTACCACTTCCTGAAAGCGACGATGGCTATCATCGCTTTCGGGAGACACGGATACTTATAATTTCCGGCAAAGGTAATAATGGAGGGGATGCTTTGGTTACTGCGAAACTTTTGGAAGAGGAGGGGGTTGATGTAACAATTTTTCAAATTGAAAATCCCAAATCCCAAATCCCAAATTCCAAATTTGACTTGATCATTGATGGGATTTTCGGTTTTTCATTAAAAGATGACCCACGTTCGCCGTATGATGAGATAATTAATAAAATTAATCATTCCGGTATTCCGATTTTGTCAGTTGATGTGCCGTCGGGTCTGGATTGTGAAACAGGGCAGATTATGAATCCGACTGTTAAGGCGACATATACCGTTACTCTTGGTATGCCGAAAATTGGACTTGATAGATACAAAGATAATGTTGGGAAACTGTATTTGGGAGATCTTGGAATACCGCAGAAAGCCTATCAAAAGCTGGATATTTATACTCCTATATTCCTTGGGAATAATTACGTCGCCTTGGATTGATAAATGTTTGCCTTGAACGTATAATCAATTACGAATTATGAATTATGAATTATGAATTTTTTTTGTAAATCTGATAAAATCTAATTTTTAATTCATAATTTTAAATTCATAATTAAGATTAAAATGAATCTCAAAACCCTCCATGACATTCCGGAACTCACTGGTAAAAAAGTTTTTGTACGTGTTGATTTTAATGTACCGCTCGACGATGATGGCAATGTGCGTGATGATAAGCGCATTCAGCACGCCATTCCCACAATTCAATATTTATTAGATAAAGGAGTTTCTCAGATTATTCTGACAAGCCATTTGGGTCGCCCAAAAAACAATGAACCTCATTTAATGACAAATAAGGTTGCGGAAAAGTTAGGAGAACTTCTTGGTCAGGATGTGGCGAAAGTGGATGACTGGGGTGAAAAT
>JAUXFE010000049.1 GCA_030620215.1 Candidatus Peregrinibacteria bacterium | reverse complement strand
CCAAGCAACGCCAATATTGCGTTGAACGGTTGAATCGGTCAAGTCTCGCTGAAGGCGGCTGATGGGTAATTTTTCGGATAAATGCCGGAGAAGGGAATTAGCAATGCCGAGATTACCTTCTGAATTTTCAAAGTCGATTGGATTTACTTTGTGAGGCATTGTTGATGATCCGATTTCACCCTTAATAACTTTTTGACTGAAAACTCCACGGCTGATGTACGTCCACATATCCCGATCCAAATCGATCAGGATTGTATTAAATCTCGCCATTGTGTCATAGATTTCAGATTGAAAATCATGCGGTTCGATCTGGGTTGTAACGGGGTTGTGGGTAAGGCCTAAATTCTGAACAAATTTTGTACTCAACTTCTGCCAGTCCACTTTAGGATAGGCCGATAAGTGGGCATTAAAATTACCGCTAGCTCCGTTTATTTTACCCAAAGTTTCCTGTTTATCCAAAGCTTTCATCTGTCTATCCAATCTCTTAACAAATACCAACAGCTCTTTGCCGACGGTTGTTGGCGTTGCCGGCTGGCCATGGGTGAGTGAGAGCATTGGTACACTTCTCCATTTTTTGGATAATCCACTGATAGTTTTAATCAATTCCTTCATTGTTGGCAGAAGAACATTATTACCTGCCTCCTTAATCATAAGTGCGATGGCAAGATTGCTGACATCCTCCGATGTGCAGGCGAAGTGTATAAACTCCGTATATTTTTTCAAACTCGTCTTTTCAAGTTTCTCCTTAATATAATATTCCACAGCCTTAACATCGTGATTCGTTTTCTTTTCAATAGCTTTAACTCTTTTTGCTTCTTTTTCATCAAAATTCTTAATGATGTTTTCCAGAATCTTTAATTCTTTATCTGAAAAAGGCGGAAGTTCTTTAATTCCAGGTTCCGCGGATAGCATTAAAAGCCAACTTATTTCCACGATCAGTCTATGTTTTATTAATGCATATTCAGAGAAGTAGGGAATAAGTTCTTCGACTTTGCCGGCATATCTGCCATCGAGTGGGGATAGTGCTGTAATAGTCATTTAAGTTTTAAATTTTAAGTTTTAAATTTTAATTTGGTTCTTTCAGTATATATTTTTTTTAGGACTTGTACAATTACAAAATTTGTTGTAAAATCACCTCCTTAACATTAATTAATATGCCACTTTCTTCAGAAAAGATATTTAGATCCAGAAAAACTTCTTTAGCAGAAGAACATCTCCTTATAAGACAAATTTCATCAATTGAATTAAAAAGAGTTGTTATAGAAAATTTGTTATCTAGATATGATAATAATGATAAAATAAACAGGGGTAATGTTGAATCTACAATTCAACATTTTCGTATGCTCCAAAGAATTATAAGTGATTGCACTTTATTTGATGAAGACATTGCTATAGCAAAAGAATTACCAGTTGGGTTTAGTTATTTAGAAAATTATCCTAACAATAAAGATAAATTTAATAATTACATTATTGAAATTATTAAAGCTTATGATATTGAAAAAGTTGCGAGAATGATAAAGCTGATAGCTTTAAAAGATGATTATTCGGAAGTTATAAAAGGTATATATAAAAACGAAACAACTATAAGGCAAAATGTTTTAAAAAAATCTTTTCCTGAAATTGATTTTAAGTCTTAAAACGCCTCCTTTACTTCATTAATATGTTTCGCGACTTGTTTGCGAAGCCCTTTATCTGTGAGAGCCAATATCCTTAATGCGGCCATTGCGGCATTTTGAGGGTCGATAACTGTCATGGCAGGTGTGTCGGATGGCATTTGAGTGGATGAATGGATGTTTGCTAAGTAATCCGCCTTGTCTTTAAACGGTGGGCAGGCGATAACCGGATGAATTTAATTTGCCGCTACAACACCTGATAGTCCGTTTGAGCGTCCGGCAATTGTTATATAGCAAATATCGTCATTTATCTTATTAAAGTCATCCACAATACTTAAAACCAGTTCAGGTACTTTGTGAGCGGAGCAAACGTAGAGTTCGGCTTTTACTCCGAATCTTTCTAAATGTTCTGCGATTTTGCGGGCGTGGCTTTCGTCTGACTTTGAGCCCATAAGGATTGGTACTAACATAGTTTTAATTTTTAAGTTTTAAGTTTTAAATTCTCTCGATTTATGTGTTTTTAGTATTACATGTAATTATTATTTTGG
Organism: Candidatus Peregrinibacteria bacterium; assembly: GCA_030620215.1. The sequence goes on along the minus strand of JAUXFE010000049.1, from coordinate 3,426 downwards.
CAAAAATTAGAGTTAGCTCATGTGACTCCTTAAGTAACGCTTCAAGTTCATTGGCTTTTTCAGGGTTAGTGGACAGCAACAATTTTATCCAATATTTTGTTTCCCTGGCTTCCTTGAGTGATATTCGAATTTTGTGCTTAAAATCATTTTTTGACTCAGCTCCATTGGCCTCCATATAGTTAGCTCCAATACTTGTACCAGATTTCGTAACTTGTTTAATGAGCGGATAATTATCAATTGACCTTGGTATACTTTTAACAAGCATTAAGAGTTTTTTGCTAAACTCCAGTGTTCTTTCTTCTAGTCCATATTTTTTCATCTTAATTCTAGTTATTCAATTAAATACAATAAATTCAAGTAACATCTTATACTATATTACAGTGTTTTAAAACTTAAAACTTAAAATTTAAAACTTCTACGAAAAGTAGCTATTCAAATTTTCCTGAATTCTGTCGTGGATCGGCTTATCTGCATTATACACGAATTCTTTTCCGGTTAGTTTTTCGTAGATTTCAATATATCTGTAGGAAAGTTCTTCCACCAAATCATCCGGTGCGTCCGGTAGAGTCTCGTCGTTGTATGGATCGCAGTGGTCTACGAACCAAAGGCGTAGGAATTCTTTGTCGAAACTTTGGGGCTCTTCTCCTTTTGCGAATCTTTCCTCGTATGTATCGGCTACCCAGTATCTGGATGAATCGGGTGTGTTCACTTCGTCTGCCAAAACTATATTACCTTCTTCATCTTCACCAAATTCATATTTGGTATCCACTAAGATGAATCCTTTTTCAGCTGCCATTTCCTGTCCGCGTTTGAAAACGGCAAGTGCGTATTCTTCGATCTTGTCCCATTTTTCTTCTGATACTAAGCCCTGAGCAATAATTTCCTCTCTTGAAATCTTTTCATCGTGGTCTTCGGCTTTTGTAGTCGGAGTAATAATCGGAGTGTCGAATTTCTGATTCTTTTTTAAACCTTCTTCCAAATGCACTCCGCAGAAAATCCTTTCCCCATTATTATAATTAACCCAAGCGGATGTGTCTGTCGAACCTGTTATGTAGCCACGTATTACAACTTCAACCGGGAATATCTTAACTTTTTTAACTATTGCAATGTTTGGATCCGGGATTGAAATAATGTGGTTATCCACTATGTCCTTAGTTTTCTCAAACCAGAACGCGCTGAATTGATTGAGTACTGCACCTTTGAATGGAACGGATGCCAGAATCCTATCGAAAGCAGATTGGCGATCAGTTGTTACGAGGATCATTTTACCGTCTTTTTCGTAAGTATCGCGCACCTTACCGGTGTGGATTTTAGTTACTCCTTTGAAATTGGTTTCGATTAGAGTGTTTTTTAAGTTTGCTTTGATGAGGGCTCTGTCGGGCATGTCTTTTTAAATTAAGAATTAGTAATGTTTATCTTATCAAAAAATCAATATGATTGGGAATTAGTTTTTTATCACTTAATTCGTACAGGGACTCACCCGACTTTGTGCTACGCACACGTCGCCCTCTCTAGCTACTCATGCTAGAGAGGGATTATATTTTGTGATTATGTTATAATCCTCTCCTGTTTTGAAAAACGTAGTATTTGAATAAGATTAATTATGACTTCAATAGATTTATGTAGAAAGTTAAGAAAAGAACAAACGGATGCCGAGAAAATTTTTTGGGAAAAGGTCAGAAACAGAAGATTTGATGGTAAAAAATTCACCAGACAATATTCTATACGTTTTAAAATCAATAATGAGAAAAGATTTTTTATCGCTGATTTTTTCTGTGCTGGAAAAAGGTTAATCGTTGAAATTGATGGAGGGATACACGGGCAACAGGAAAAATATGATGAACATTGTACCTATTTACTAAATTCCCTCGGTTACAGCGTAATACGTTTTAAAAACGAAGAAGTTCTAAACAATATCGATTCTGTATTAAAGGAGTTGAAAAACTTTTTGACTCACCCTTACCCTCTCTGTCATAGGTAGACAGAGAGGGCGACGAGCGCAAAGTGCGCAGCCGGGTGAGTCCTTGTGTGGATTAATTAGACATTACTACTAATAAATATTGACTTCAAATTATTTTTATGTTAAAAATAACCTCCCGTAATTAATATTTAAATGCCTTCCCAAGAAACAAAATTAGATTTGGATATTTCGTCTTTAGTGCCTGTTTTGGCTGATGAGGGGTTGCCTGAGAAACAAGCGAAACGTGTGAAAGAGCTGGTTATTGGAAGAGCTGACGTATTAAAGCGTCGCGGAAGAAGCGAAGTTCAGATCGATGATTTAACCAGGTTAATTGATGATATATTGGGTTTACGAAAGAATAAGTTAAGGTGTTTCGTTATTCTTAGAGCAAGGGACGCGTTAGAATCGTTAATTGACCCCAGCTAAAAACTCGCCTAGACTAGTGGTGTGCAGCGCATTAAAAACTTACAAAAAGAACTCCCCAAGCATGGCCTAAGCGCTTTGCTTATTTCCAAACCTCATAATGTCCGTTATTTATCTAACTTTGTCGGGACGAACAGGCACTTATTCATCACGCCCAAAAAGGCTTTTTTAATCACCGATTTCCGTTATTTCAGATCCGCTAAAAAGCAGTTGATGAAAGGGGTTGAGGTTTATGACAGGAATAAAGGGCTGAATGCGCTGATGGGCAAGTATAAGACTATTGGATTTGAGGATCAGTTTATAACTGTTGCAGGGCTAAGAGACCTAAAAAAGACACTATCCGGCGTTAAATTTAAGCCGATAGGGGATTTGTTGGAGAAGGTGCGGATGATCAAAGAGCCATCCGAGATCCGGATTATCAAAAAAGGAGTTCAGATAACGGAAGAAATCCTGAAACGTTTTGTTAAAACAATTAAAGTCGGTCAGAGTGAAGATTGTATGGAGTGGCGATTGCTCTCTATCGCCCGCAAGTTGGGAGCGGAAGGGTTTTCATTTCCGCCGATTATCAGCTTTGGTAAAGAAACTGCGGATGTGCATCATTTAAAAGAGCATAGAAAGCTGAAAAAAGGTGAGAAAATATTGATAGATTTCGGTATAAAATACAAAGGTTATAAAACGGATATGACACGTGTTTTTTACCTTAGTAAAGCCACTAGGATTGAACACAAAATTTACTCAATAGTGCTTGAGGCCAACAAGGCCGGAATCAAATCTATCAAGGTCGGGAAAAAGTTCAGTGAGATAGATAGAGCTGCCCGCAAAGTTATAGAAGATGCCGGATATGGTGAATATTTCGGTCATTCAACCGGTCATGGGGTCGGCTTTCAGATCCACGAAATGCCTCATGTCGGCGAAAAGTCCGATGATGTTGTAGCACCCGGCATGGTGTTTACCATAGAACCGGGGATTTATATAGAAGGAATTGGGGGAGTGAGGATTGAGGATATGATTTATGTTGGGGCTAAGGGGAAGGTTGAGGTTCT
>JAUXFE010000003.1 GCA_030620215.1 Candidatus Peregrinibacteria bacterium | reverse complement strand
TTTTCGTTTTGGATGATATGGTCGTAGAAACGCGATTGCCATGTGAAATTTTGGTTAGTTTTATGTATTTCGAATGATACACGTCCTTTGAACCATTGCATCACCCGTGCCAATGATTCCTGTTTCATGGGATTATTGTTGGTTGTAAAACCATTTTCCCAATTCGTAGAGACAACATTAATGCTGTCTCTACGATGGTTGGATGGATTTGGTTTATTAATAACAACAATCCCATGCAAATGATTTGGCATTACAACCCATTCATCCAACCGGACAAACGGAAAATGTTTTGGGATATCCTGCCAAAATTTCGCTGCAATACATCCAGCATCTGATAATCCCATAATATAATTACGGACCTCACCAAAATGTTCCACCATATTTTTGGTGCAAATTGTTACAAAATAATATCCATCACATGAATAATCCCAATTCTGCAAACGCGTAGATTTAATTCGATATTTTTCCTTAAATAATTCTTTATTCATTTATATACTATTTTATTCATTAAATTCTAAGCCTTTGATGTTTATGTCTATCTATCTAGTTCTTCCTCTCTCCTGCCACATCGTAAGGAGCGGACTTGCGATGAAAATAGATGAATACGTTCCTACAAAAATACCTATAATAAGAGCGAATACTAAGATTCTAATCGACTCCGCGCCCCATATATATAGGGCTACTAATGGGAATAATGTAGAAAGGGATGTATTTATGGAGCGTGTGAGCGTTTGATTTAAACTTATATCCGCGATATCTGCAAACGTATCATCACGACCTTGTTTTTTAAGATTCTCGCGAATTCTATCAAACACGACAATAGTATCGTGAACCGAGAAACCCATAATCGTAAGCAATGCAGTGATGAAAAAAGCATTCACCTCAAAACCGAGAAGGGCGAATATACCTAGTGTAATCAATATGTCATGTGCCAATGCGACTATTGCGCAGAAACCGAACTTCCATGGACTTACTCGTTTTGGTACCCTGCGGAATGCATAAGCTATATAAAGCACAATTGCGATAAGCGCGACAGTTAAAGCAATTATTGCTTTGTTCTTAAGCGTGGAACCGATTTTTGGACCAATTGTTGTGAATCTGAGCATTTCAAATTCACCCAAAGACCCCCCTACTGATATTTCGACAGACTGAAGCTGTTCCTCGCTCATGTCTTTAGCCTGAACTATATAGGTGTATTGATCTGTTACCGTTATCTGACTGACGCTATTTGGATAAGCTGATTCAATTGCATCATAAAGGGATTTGGTTTCGATTTCGGTTTCAGACTCGAATTGGAATTCCATAAGAGACCCGCCTGTAAAATCGATACCCATCTCAAGCATCTGGCCATATGTAACTTTGTTATAAACCATGGCGCCAACGCCTATTAAAATGGCGATTATTGAGATGGTGAACCAGAGTTTGGTGTGTTTGATAAATTTGAATTTCATTTTTTGTAGGATTTGTACGATGTGTAGGATTTGTACGATGTGTAGGATTCTTGCGATATAATCATACAAGTCTTACACATCTTAATAATCCTACAAATCTTAATTAAATATCTAAATTCTTAACCCTCTTAGCATGTGTCTGTATAAATTTTCGGCGAGGAAGGACTTCGGAACCCATTAGGGTATCGAAAATTGAATCGGCCCCTTCGGCATCTTCAGCGGATACCTTTAACATAGTACGGCGCTCTGGATCCATTGTTGTTTCCCAAAGCTGATCCGGATTCATTTCACCAAGACCTTTGTAACGCTGAATGGATACACGAGGTTTTTTAGTAGGTTTGTTTTTGGCCTCGTCACCTTTCGCGGACGCAATATCCTGCGTCTCTGCAGGCTCTTCTTCTTCATCTTCTTCTGTATCTATTTTAACTCCCCATTTTTTTAGAATACCCTCTTTTGATTCATCGGTATAAGCATATTCTGAATCTTTACCTTTAGATACTTTATAAAGGGGTGGCTGAGCGATATAAATATAACCTGCGTCAATAAGCGGTTTGAAATAACGATAAAATAATGTAAGAAGAAGTGTTCGGATATGGGCACCATCCACATCGGCATCTGTCATGATCACTATTTTTTTGTATCTTATCTTTTCTATGTCGAACGTTTCGCCAATACTCGTACCCAACGCAATAATAAGTGATTTGATTTCATTATTATTAAGCATGCGATCCAACCTGGCCTGTTCTACATTCAGTATCTTACCGCGAAGAGGAAGAATAGCCTGAGTGAAACGGTCACGGCCTTGTTTGGCACTACCACCGGCGGAATCGCCCTCTACTATAAATAGTTCGGAGTCATCAGCATTACGTGATGTGCAATCGGCCAATTTGCCGGGTAGAGTCATGCCTTCAAGCGCGCCTTTGCGTAAAACTGTTTCGCGAGCTGCGCGGGAAGCAAGGCGTGCACGTGTAGCAAGCATCCCTTTGCCGATAATTAATTTTGCATCGTCTGGATTTTCTTCCATATATTCACCTAGCTTTTCATTAAAGACACTTTCTACAGCACTGCGAATCTCCGGATTACCGAGCTTAGATTTTGTCTGACCTTCGAATTGAGGATCTGCAAGTTTTACAGAAATAATGGCTGTTAACCCCTCCCTGACGTCATCGGTGGTCATGTTTATGTCCTTTTCTTTTAAAAACCCTTTATTTCTGGCATATGTATTTATCGATCTGGTCAACGCGGAACGAAAACCAGTTAAATGCATTCCACCCTCAAGTGTATGAATGTTGTTTGCAAAGGTAATGATGGTTTCGTTATAGCTGTGGGTATATTGTAATGCTATTTCAATTTTTGCCTCAGGTACTTCATGTTCAATATAAACAACATCGCTTATTGTATCTTTGTTTTGATTTAGATGATCGACATATGATTTGATTCCGCCCTCAAAATAAAAACGGTATTTATATGTTGCATCACCTGCAACTTCACCCTCATGCATACCCGGACGTTTATCTTCAAAAGTTATGGCTACTCCTTTTGTAAGATATGCCTGTTGGCGCAAACGTGTGATGATGGTTTGTGCATCGAATTCAATTGTTTCAAACACCTTTGGATCTGGCCAAAAGGTAATAGCAGTACCTGTTGATTTGGTATCTCCTGTTTCTTTAATGTCACCCTGAGCAACACCCGCTTTATATTCATGGCTATATACTTTTCCGTCTCTTCTTATTTCAGCAAGAATTTTGGTTGAAAGTGCATTTACAACCGAAACTCCAACCCCGTGCAGCCCGCCGGATACTTTGTATCCAGAATCATCACCACCAAATTTACCACCGGCGTGAAGTACTGTAAGTACAGTTTCAAGTGCAGAAACACCTGTAACCTTATGTTTGTCGACAGGTATTCCGCGGCCGTTATCAGCTAGTGTCAAACTGCCATCTTCGTTAATCATAACCATTATTTTATCGCAATAACCTGCCATTGCCTCATCGATAACATTATCTAAAACCTCCCATATTAAATGATGAAGCCCGCGTACATCGGTAGTACCAATATACATTCCTGGGCGCCTGCGAACAGGATCTAAACCTTTTAAAACCTGTATCTGATCAGCAGAGTATTTTTGTTTCTTATCAGCCATCTACTTATAATTAAAAATTATGAATTATGAATTAATTTTAAATTTTGTATTTTTGTACACAAAATTAACCTAATAAATTTTACTGGAAATAAGGCTGTTCTGCAATAGTTTATTGCTAAAAAATGACATGACAGAATTTGGAAATTATGGAAACTATTTTCAGTCTTAAGGAGTAAGGATTAAGGATTAAGTAGTTTTAAGTCTAAAAGCCAGAATCAGCTGAATCCTTAAGGCTTAGGACTTAGGACTAGTTCGATTCCGGTTCAGGTTATTGTGCTACAACAAGGTTAAATTCTTCGAATGTCATGGAATTAACAGTAACTCCTGTCTCTTCAAGCGTTATATTTTTTAGGCGATTAGAATTGATATCGAGCGTAAAGCTAAAGGTTTGCTCACCTGCCTCGTAATCATTTATACGGATTGTATTAAACGAATATTGCATTTCAATCTGATCTTCTGAAACCGAAATGTTATTTTTATCCAGAAAATCGATAACAAATAAATAAGCTAACTCTGTGAAGTATTCCTCTATTCCTACATTATTTGCGGAATGAAGTTCATGCTCTACCGTAACGAATTTTCCCGTATTCAAATTGTAAACGCCGTCTACAGTTAATGGGAGTGTTGTTAAATGAAAACCGCTGATCTGAATATTGTCTATATCTTTAATAATAATATTGCTGCCTTCTAAGCTCAAAGAGTTATTTTCAAATAGATTTTCCAATCCTTCTTCTGCTTCCTGTTTTTGCTGTTCAGCAATCACATCTCCAAGTATAGTCTGGGCAAGCTGGCTCAAAAGAAAGGTTCCTGAAACTGTTGATGCGGTTTCTACCATAAAGATGTTAGATACGTTTTTTGCGGAGGAGTTATAATTAAATTGTAATTCTATTGGATTTTTAGGGTCTGTGGGATTCTGAATATAAGCTTCGGTTATATTGAATTTTGTAAGTGTAACTGCATCCAACACTTCGATATTTTCCATACCAACCTGAATACCGGCTTCGGTAAATTCATTTAATAGCAATTGTTTTGCCAGATCCTGAGCCGTGATCTGGGCGCGCAGTGCTTCATCACTTTCGCCCTCGGCTTCCATTAATAAATATGATATGTCTTCCGGTATTGTTTCCTCCGGTTCCATACCTAAGTGATTCTGTGCCAAAATCGCCACTAAATCATTTAGTTCAAAACTGCCTTTAAGAGATAAGCCTTTTGTAACAACATCGCTGACTGCATTTGTTGTGAAGTCATATACTGCGCTGAATGAAATAATCGATCCATCTGATGACCTATCCATCAAATAAGCATTTTTTATTTCAAATGCAAATACAAAATCCTTCTGGATGATTATGTCTTCCGCAAAAACATCAACACGTGCATCTGCAAACTTTCTAACCACTTCGGAGATATCCGGCGGTTCTATTTCTGTTTCTTCTTCTTTATCTATTTCTAAAAATATTTTTAGGTTTTCAGAAAGAAGTTCATCGCGTGTTTTTTGCTGTAAGTAATTACGAAACTCCGTTTCATCTATCGCCTGAGCTGACCCATGCATTTGTTCCTCCGCATATTCAATTCTTTGCGCAAGCAATTTAGCGCGCTCCAAAAAGATGTCTATGGAAGCGAGCTGAGTTTGAAGTTCATCTATTTCCAGACTTTCATAACTGGTTTTTAAATATTGTTTTGCTGCTAAATAACGAAAAGAAACAACTAGTGCTGAGCTTATATCAAGCCTTTCTTCCGTAATTGCAAAACGCGCTTCTTCCGAATTATTATCTGCTTCCATGCGCATTTGCCCGCTTTCATCAAATACATCCAATACGTCAGATGTTATTCTATCCGCGTATGAAAGAATAATGCGGTGAAATATCTGAGACTGATTTGTAAATTCCTCTATATCGGAAGCTAATGATTTCCCATTCCATTTATCAATCCATGTATCAGCTGTGTTTTTAGCCTCTTCCAGTTTGAAGCTATCTAAATTATTTCTCAGATCGGAAAGATATGTGCGTAAAATCTGCGGACCATCCTGAGCGAATATGTATTCCATTAAATATTCCTTTACTGCATATGCTGGAGAATCCGATTCAACTGTACCTATTCCAAAAAATGTCTCTGTAAACAGCTCTTTTAGTAATGGATCGCTTTTTATATTTAAAGTTAATCCATCCAAATCTGCTAATAACTGCCGGACCTCATCCGGATTTACACCGCCCAATAAATAACGAAGCATTGTATCGGTGTGATCTATGGTCAGCTGTCTTTTTGCATGAGGTACAAAGGTCAAATAAGCACGAAATTTATAATAGCCGTCTTTTAATTTGTACACTAACTGTGATTCTATTAAATCTTTTTCTTCGAAATATTCTTTATCTATTTCCGTATTTCGTACAATCCATGGATCATTCAAAAGGGATTCCGCAATAGGAGCGAGTTTTAATTCTTTCTTTAATTTAGATGTTCGTAGCTTGCTATATTCAGGAACGATCTGTGTATCCGTATATGTCACCTGATTATACAAAGGAACCATAAACACTGTTAATACCTCCCCTTCTTCATTTAAAATAGTTAAATCCGCACTGCCTGTAACCATCATTATGCGATTCATTGGTTCTGCATAAGTCATGATGCCAACGGCATGAGAAAATTGTACCGCGCTTTGCTGTGTCTGAATATTAATATTATCGAAAGCGTTTATCCATACGCTTCCCTGATTTAATTCAAATGCCAAACGTGGTAGATCTGTCTCATAAGCGCTGTATTCTACAAAATTATTTTCCGTCAAAATAAGTTCGGTACTTTCATCCAATCTGATCACATTATTATCAAGTGTTATTTCCGCAAATTCAAGTTCACTGGTTTTTATATAAGTGCCGGCAACAAGCTCCTGACTAGGCACAGCCGAATGATATTCGGTGTCATACAACGTTTTGATCTGAACATCCTGCGTTCCCGCGAAAATCACTTTCGGCGCAACCGTGCGGTATATATCAGCACCCTGACTAAACGCGGATATCATATACCACGCCACACTTACCAGTAGAAATAATATACTGAGAAGTAATACTTTTTTTGAGAAATGTGTTGTTAGATTTTCGGGCATAAATCCTTATTACAAAATTGAAAATTACAAAATTACAAAATTGATGTGGTTTTTATATAACGTTACGCTATTGATATAAATAATTTTGTAATAGCGAAGCGTTTGTAATCTTGTAATGAGATTTTATCTCTATATTATACCAAAAAATGACCTTAAAATCAAGGTAGATGTCTGAACTGCAGATTTTGAACCCCCAACCCCTTTATCAGGGGGCAAATTTAGTAATGTTGCCTTACTTAATTTGGCTACCCCTTGATAAAGGGGGCCGGGGGGATTCCCTGTGCAGCAGTTCAGACAATTACCCCACTTTAGCAAGCCTCTTAGCCTGATCGTCAACTGTTATTTTCTCGATAATATCCTCGATATCGCCATCCATAACGCCGTTTATGTTGCTCCAGCTTTGGTGTACCCGATGGTCGGTGACCCTGTCTTGCGGGAAGTTATAGGTGCGGATCTTCTCGTTTCTATCCCCTGTTCCGATTTGGCTTAAGCGCTCTTCTCCGCGCTCTTTGCGCAAACGATCCTCCTCAACCTGATAAAGCCTTGCCCGGAGTACCCCCATGGCTTTTGTTTTATTTTTAAGCTGGGATTTTTCATCCTGACATGTAACAACTGTTCCCGTTGGCAAATGGGTAATTCGGACAGCGGAATCGGTGGTATTTACGCTTTGACCGCCACACCCTTGCGAACGAAAAACATCTATGCGTAAATCCTCCTGTTTTATATCTATATCCACTTCTTCGGCTTCCGGTAAAACGGCTACAGTTGCGGCAGAAGTATGTATACGGCCTTGGCTTTCGGTTGTCGGTATTCGCTGTACGCGATGAACACCGCTTTCATATTTTAATTTTGAATAAGCGCCGTCACCCGTGATACGAAATATTATCTCTTTAACACCGCCTGCATCGGCATCGTTTTTTTCGATTAATTCGATTTTGTACCCAATGGATTCGGCATACCTTATGTACATGCGACTTAGTTCGGACGCGAAAAGAGATGCCTCCTCACCACCAGCACCCGCACGGATCTCCATAATCACGTTTTTATCATCATTTGGATCGGTTGGAAGAAGCGCCAATTTGAGATCATCTTCTAATTTGTCTTTTTCCTCTTTGGCAAGCGATAAATCCTCCTTTGCAAGAGCCAGTAAATCAGGGTCTTTTTCTTCACTCAGCATACCTTCCGCCTCATCAATTCTTTTTATCGTATCTTCATATTTCTGAATCAAATCCACAACCGGACGCAAATGTGCCTCTTTACGCGCTAATTCCTGATATATCTTATGATTTCCGGCTACGTCAGGATCCCCCATTTTCCTGGTCATTTCATTGTATTCTTCTTTGATTTTTAATAATTTATCTAGCATTTATTACCGTTAACTTAGTGCTATACAACTTTACATCACGAATGAAAATTTGAAAATGTGAAAACTTGAAAACCCACATATTGCTGGCTCCATAACTGCGGAACGCAGGTACGCGCGAAGCGCAGGGCTCTGTCTGGAGCCACAACTGTCTGTTTATCTTAATCAGACTGACTTGGCTCCATGCAGAGCACTATCCCGCTTAAGCGGGATGTGGAGCCAGCAAGGGGTTTTTTATATTTTCTTTTCGAGTCTGAGCGATGTACTCAGAGCCGATGGCAAGTTTGTTGGCTCCAGTTACCTCAGGTTATGTGAAAATTTACACAAATCTCAAGATAATTTTCAAGTTTTCAGCTCAAATCAAGCATTATCCTCATAAAACAAGGTAAAAGTATTGATTTTAAGCCAAATTTTTGCTATAATATAGAGATTAAATAATACACAAAAGCCCCTAACAAAAACAAAAATGCCAAATGAAGAACCCGAAGTAAATCCGGATATACACCACGACGATATATTGCTCGCATGGAAAACCCCTGAGTTCATACCTACTGAACGCAGTAAAACATGGTATTTAGCTGCTTCTATTATCGTTATCGCTTTGGTAGCCTATGCGATTTTTACCAATTCCGCCACTATGGCTGTTGTTTTTGTCCTTCTTGCAGGTATGTATTTTATGAGTCATAAAAAGCAACCTCGCATTGTGGATGTTATGATCACAAAATTGGGCATTTTTTATGATAAGCAATTTTATCATTACAGTACTATTAACGCATTCTGGGTTATTTATCATCCTCCATTTGTACGGGTGCTTTATCTTCGGCTTGGAGGGAAATTATTTAAGTACATACGTATAGAGCTCAATCATCAGGATCCTGTTGAGGTAAGAAAACTTCTTTCAAAAGAAGTGCCGGAAATGGAAGGTACGGAAGAACGGCCAATTGATATTTTTGTACGCTTACTACGTTTGCAATAATGATGTATTTACTCGAACATTATCGGGATTTTCAAAATAGACGATTTGTTTATCAATTCGTTAAAGCCGGTGCTGAAATTAAAGCAGGAACAGAAGCCGAACCAACTGCACCTGAAAAAGCTGAAAAAAGAACACCTCTGGAAATATGGGATCAGGATATTAAACCAGAGTGGAATGTTGATGCTTTCAGGGCAAAAATAGAAGCAAGCATAAAAGAAGATGTGAAAAACAGAGAGCGTCTTATTGAAGATTCCGTTGAACGCTACGCAAAACTTTATGATGAAATAGAAGGGGCTTATTTTAATAAATCCGACTCTTTATATGCCGATAAGGATGAAGCTATCGAAAAAGCTGAGGATGAACTTGATTCAAGGGAAACACTTCTTAAAGATGCCGTTGAATATGACCTTGAAACACAGGATACCGAAAAGGATATAAGCGGATATGTGGACGCGCTTAATGATAAATATCTGAATTATGAATGGAGCGCGAAAAACTTAAGGGGCATTAATGAAAAAGAGCCGTGGAGTAAATATTTTAAGGGAATTCCTATTTTTTACCCATATATTGAAAAAAATAAAGCGATTAAAAAATACAAGGAGCTAGCCGGTACATTCCAGATAAATATAAAAAAGAAAGTGCTGGCTGAGTTCAATTATTTAAAACAGCAAGAAGACGTTACTTCGGAGATGCTAAAAACTTTCAGGAATGGAATAGAAAGCGAATATAAAAGATTCGCGAAACTGGATGACAGATCCGGTATGATCGACCTCAGGGATCTGCTTTGGCTTGAATATTATTCATCCGGCAATCCTGATATTCTTGAAAAATTGACTACCGGTAAAGATGAATCGGCTTTTGGATTAATGGAAGCCACGCAATTAATGAATGCAGAAAACTGGGAGGACTCTGTATATGATATGGAGGACGCTTTGATCAGAGATGTTGAATTCGGTGCCGCGGAGGGGCAATTTATTGAAGCTGCCAATGCCCATCAGGGTGAAGAAGCTGAGCCTTTTGAAACTTTTGAAGATGCAAGAGATTATTTTGAAACAAAGATTGATGTGTATATGGAATTCGATGTCAGGCAAACTCTTGAATTTATAAAGCACTTTGATAGTTATATAAATAAAAATCGAGTTGAATTTATAAGTACTATAGATCCTCCTTCGATTCAGGGAATGGTTTATCGCGAGAGAAAGCGGTTACTTAATGGGCGATATTCTGATTTAGGAGAATATGATGAAATCCTTGTAGGATTCGTAGCCTCAAATCGCGAAGGACGTGAAAGAATGCTGGATAATAAAAATGAACGCCCAAAGCTTTTTAAAGCGATTCAAAACGCTCAGGTAAAGTATACGGAAAGATATGAAAACGAATATCAGGAGGGTATCCCCGAAGAAATCGGAGAATTGCGCACCAGAAACAAAGACCGTGAAAATCCGACTTATCATGACAATATAGCGCGTTTACTCGCTTTTATATCACTTGGTAATGAGGCCGAAGGCATTATTAAAAACTTTAGTGGAAATGAAGAATATGAAGGCCTTCATGAAGAGCTTGAAGGCGTTGAGGCTGATGAGCATGTAAAGCTTGCCCTTAGATTTAAAGATTTAAGAAAGCCTAAATTTATGCCTTATAGATCTTCTATTTTCCGCGGTGGATTTAATGGGCGCGATCTGGGCGTAAAAATAGCTAAAATCGCCGGTGTCATAACTGTGTGTGCAAATGTACTCAGCTCTATAAGACAGGGGTTTGAAGATGCCGAGGGAGCCGAAGGTGAAGATGCTGATATTCTTGATAAACTTTTTAAATCCGTTGAATATTCAATTTGGAACCCTGCGGTTGTGGCCGGTGCCGCTGTTGCGGTTGGAGGGCAAATGCTTGAGAACCACCCTCAATTATACGGTTATTTACGCGGAGATGAATTAGATAAATATGAGATTTCAACAACTGTCAGACTCGATAATCTTTCCAAAAAAGCAGGAGGTGAAAAGCGTTTAAAAACATTTATAGGCAATGAAGCTGAATGGCAAGCCATGCAGAAATTAGATAAGGACCAAATTCAGGAATTAATGACAAAAGCGGAAGAACGCGCGAATGAAATCGATCCACCACGTGTACCGGGCATTGTTTCTGCCGACCTTGAAGAAGTAATTGCAGATAAAACAATTACCACTCAGCTAACGGATGGAAGCGGTGATCTGCGTTATATATTCTTTTCAAAGTTCTTAACCGGTGAAAACCTTAATGTAGGGCAATTGCATGAGGCTTGTGATAGCTGGACATAATTTAATTTTTAATTTTTAATTCATAATTTTTAATTATAAGTGAATGGCGGATCGTCTAATACCAAATCAAGGGGGAAATGATGAGGGAAATGAAGAAGATAATGAGCAGACAAATGAAGAGCAGAAAGATACGAGAATGAAACAGGAACAAGCTCAGAAATATCAACGCCAGATGATGGAGCAGGCCATGATACAGCCGTTAATGCAGGCTGAAGCCAGACAAAGACAGCAGATGGAGATTAAAGCTCGTGCCAAGAAAAAGAGAAGAAAAAGGCTTAGAAAAGCCGCACCTTATCTTATCGGATTTGGTACAACAGGAGGAACTGTGGGATTAATATTTAAACTTATATTCTAAATTCGTAATTCGTAATTGGTAATTGGTAATTCTCTATGTAGTCAGTATCCGGTTTTAAATTCTAAGTCTAATAACAATTATTAAAAACAACATTAAATTTATTTTTATAATTAAATAATCAACTAAAAAATTATTAACTAATAACAAAATATAATTAAAAAAATGGGTTTAATATGTAAATTATTTTAAATCTTACTCACAATTCATTATTTAAAACCAATAATTGCCAGAATTACGAATTACAAATTACAAATTACGAATATTATGAAAAAATACGCACAGACGGTCATCAAAGGAATTTTACTCACTCTTGTATTTGTACTTACTTTTAATCTGAGTTTTAGTCAGGTGGATTACCAAACTGATCAATCTCATATCACAACTGCTTTGGCGCAGGATGATGATGTAGATATGGATATTACACCAGAGGAGGTCGCACATTATGCAGAAACGGGAGAATCATTATATAAAGATGAACCAGCAGGTGAAGGTGGAGGAGAAGGTGGAGGATTAACGCCTGAAGATGAAGATTTATTAGGAGGAGGAGCTACCAGTGACAGTGATTCGCCATCAATAGAACAAATACTTGCGGAACAATTCCCTCAGGAGGCATTTGATCCAAACTCAGCCCTTGCAGATGTTAACAAATGGGCAAGTGTTCTTCATATGATATTTCATCCTATGATCAACTTTTTATCCTTCCAGATAGGTAACTTTTTAGGTATAGATTATATTTATGAAGGCGCGATGGGCAATATGCTGAAATTAATATGGACGGTAAGCAGGAATATAGTAAATATAATTTTCGTATTGATTTTATTAGTGCTTGCCTTAAGGGAGATATTTGATATTAAAGGCGGAGCTGAAGGCGGAAAATTAAAAGATTATTTAATTAAATTCACACTGTTACTCGTTGCCGTAAACTTTTCGTGGCTAGCCACAAAGGTGGTTCTTGATGCCGCTAATGTAGCTACCAATATAGTGTTCAGTATACCTATGGGCGTAGCCAGAACGGATCTTAACATAGAATATGAACCCTGTGTTGTTGTAAGTGATCAGGAAACAGAAGGTCAATGTTTGCCGACAGCATTTTGGTATCCATATGGTTCAGATCCGGGCAATTTTGAATATAGGGTAGGAGAAGGAGCGGTTGTAAAGGAGGGTGCAGTTATAGAAAGCTGTAACAAAGATGAAATTAGAGAAGGATACGATGATGCCTATTTTTTAGTTGAAGGTGTTGAAGATGTAACTGAAGACAGTGTGGGCGAAGATCGTACCAGTCCGTATTGGAATAAAAGCATAACCTGCTGGGGCAATATGAATCTGCTCAAATACAACAGAAATGGCAGTGTTGTATATTTAACATATGGTATGGCGCGTATTCAGAATTTAATAAAATCAAGCGGTGGAACGTTGGCGCAAATCTCAGTCGGCACTATAATGTCGCTACTCCTGCAAGGTGCTTATACAGTAACACTGCTCGCGCTCTTTATAGCCCTGATCATACGTATGGCGGTTTTATGGATATTTGTGGCGTTTTCACCATTTCTGGTGCTTATGCTATTTAGCGAAAAATTTAAAATAGCCGGAGATAAAATCGGTATTGCCCAATTTATAAAATGGGCATTTGTACCCGTGAAAGTCGGCGCTGTTTTTACCGTTGTCTTTCTTATGATCTCAGCCGGACAATCCGCTGGCTATGTAACAGGGAAAACATGGGACACATTAAATGAAACAGGAACTGTCACAAATAGTGTAATAGGATTCAGCTCACTTATATCCGGCATGGATAGCATGACTCAGTTTATCTGGCTTTTGGTAGTGCTTGGAGTGCTTTGGGTAGGCGTATTCAGTGTACTCGGCGATATGCCTATTGTCGGTCAAATCACCAATACTATAGACAGCCTTGGTAAACGCGCCGGTACATGGATGGCAAAGACCCCATATTGGGCACCTGCGGTACCTATATATGATCATAAGACAGGATCATGGAAGCGGACTTCTGGAGAAGCTATAGCATATAATCTCAAAGACAAATTTGCACAGGATAGACTGAAAAGACTTGGTGGCGCAAAAGAGCCTGCAGATCAGCTTGCAACAGACTCAAAGAAAAGAGCTACTATAATACAATCAATAAACAAAAAAGATTATGATGGTGCAGGACGGCAAATTCTGATTGAATTAGAACTTGATAAAAAAGCGGCAATTGCCTTAATTAATGATAAACAATTTAAACCTAAATTGGCTCGGGCAGGCTTCGGTACAGACCAAGAAAAAGTACTAGAGGCAGTAAAAGCACATCTTAAAATGCCAGGAGGAGTAGCAGCACCGCCAGCAGCACCGCCAGCAGCACCAGCAGCACCAGCAGCACCAGCCGGATAATAATAATTGAATTATTAAAACCAAAACGTAGAGACGTTGCAGTGCAACCCCCGCGACGAAGCCCCGCTTAGCGGGGCTTCGTCTCTGTCTTGCCTATATCTCCATATCATCAATACTTACCCTCCCCTGCTCCCCATTTATGTAATAACCAGCTGATGACCATTCCCAGTCTTCGGGGTATTTTACATCCACAACCCATCAGGATTATTCCGATCCAATTCCCATTTTTCTGGATTGTCGTAAATATATTTTCTTATTCTATTTAATGATTTTTCGTTTCGGATGATATGGTCGTAGAATAAGGGTTGCCAGGTAAAATTTTGATGTCCGTTATTACGGCACCAATTTGTTACCGCCCCTTTGAAATGGTTTATAATAGACTGTAGGGATTTTGGTGGCAGTGGTCCAAATTTATTTTCATTCCACCGTAGAGACGCGCCATGGCGCGTCTCTACGGATGGTGGATTGTAAATTTGGATAATCCCATGCAAATGATTTGGCATTACAACCCATTCATCCAATCGGACATTATCAAAATGTTTTGGTATTTCCTGCCACAATTTTGTGGCAATACACCCTGCGTCTGACAAACCCATAATGAAATTTCGCACCTCACCAAAACATTCCACCATGTTTTTGGTGCAAATGGTTATAAAATACCAGCCATCCGACGAATAATCCCAATGTGGCAGACGCAAGGATTTTATTCGGTATTTTTCCTGATATAATTCAGGATTAAATTCATTTGGATACATATCAATTCACTTAAAATCAAAAATAATCGTCTATATTCTATTGAACATATATTTACCTGTCAAATATCTTTTTAAATTATTTATCCTCCGGTGGCTGTTGTGGTGGTTTCGCAGGAGGCGGTGTGCCTGTTGGCGGTTTCACTGGCGGTGTACCACTTGCATTTGCCACATTCTGCATTGTGGCGGTGCCTATACGGCGATAGATTTCACGTTCTGTGAAATCCTTTTCGCGAGCGAATTTAAGGCGGGATAACTGCCTAAATGCTTCAGCTGCCTCGAGATCTCCTTTATTCGGATCATAAAATGTGGACATGGAGAAAGCACGGGAAGTGGCATTATCTATATTCAATTTTATATAAGCCTGATAGTTCGCGATGTTGATAAGATCCTGCTCGCTGAATATCGGTGCAAATTCCTTTGCCATGTATTCAGCATCCTGTGCACCAATTTTAAAGCACATCATTGAACCCACGTTACCAAATACCGCGTCGCGGATGGTGGTGTCTTCATGTGAGCCTTTACCTCCTCCGTGGAGCTTTGTGATCTGCGAAATATATTGATGAGCAATGATGAGATCAAGGCGGTATTTGCGGGCTTCAGAAAGAATGGATGCAAATGAATCAGTTACGAAGTTCTGGAATTCATCCACATACAAATAAAAATCACGCCTTTCTTCCTCCGGTGTGTCCACACGACTCATGGCGCCCATCTGAAGCTTAGATACCATTATCATACCAAGCAATTGCGCGTTTAAATCGCCTAACTTACCTTTGGATAGATTACAGATAAGGATCTTGCCTTCATCCATGACTTTACGGAAATCAAAACCGGATTTTGTCTGACCTATAATATTACGGATTTGAGCGTTTGTTATAAAAGGACCAAATTTGGCGCTGAAATACGGGATCATTTCCTGCTTTTCACGAGCCCCTGTAGCGGCCATCTCCTTTTCCCAGAAAGATCTTACGACCGGATTTTTAACCTTATTTACTTTATATTTCTGCCATGAGTCATCCGTAAATAAGCGAGGGAGATCTATTAACGTTGCGCCTTCTTCATCATCTTCCATAAGCGTAAGACAGCCATTTCGGAAATAGTGCTGAAGACGCGGACCCATGATCTCTTCACCGAATAATTTGATAAAAATTGCGAGGGCTTCCTGCGACATAAATTCTTTCTCATCCGTCGTGTACGCCTCGAGAATATTCAGCCCCATCGGCCTGCCAAGATCACCAGGATCGAATACAATCACATCATCGGCTCTTTTACGTGGAATATGGGCAAGTACGCTCTCAGCAAGATCGCCATGCGGATCGATTAAGCAAACCCCCTCACCTCCTTTAAGATCCTGTTTAACCATCTCTTTAAGAATTGTGGATTTACCCGTACCGGATTTACCGATGAGATAAAAGTGCCTTCTGCGGTCATCGCGTTTGATATGTACCGGCTTTGTTTCTCCGCGGAAAATATTATCACCAAGGAACAATCCTTCTGTTGGTGTGTTATTTGGCGCCACCGCGATTTTAAACTGCTGCCATTTAATAACGGGAGATTTGTTATATTTGATATTTGGAAAATGAAATACGGATGCAATTTCCTCGGAACACAAAATCATTTTACGGAAATCCATAATCCGTTTTAATATTCCGCGTTTTATATCACGTAATATAAACCCTTTTAAAAGCGCCTTTCTGGAGAAATATTTGGTTTTTGAAAAAGAATTGTTATTCGGGGCATTAAATTGCGCGAATGAATCTTTAATTTCTACTACCAATTGCTTTGCTCTATACATATTCTTCGCGGAACCCACAACGCGGATCACGCTCTCGAAACCAACCTTTACATTTTTGGTTTCCATAAGCTTTACCTGCTCATCCATCAGTGGAGTTGTACGCGTTGCACCTGTATTTGTATCAATATTTTCGGTGAATTTTTCGTTATCAGCGCCTTGGGTTAAAATACGCAGTAATGTGGCAAACCAGCTAAAAACATTAAGCTTTGCCCAAAACGATTTTACCTTTTTACCTAAAAATAAATCCTGCGCAACTTTTCGGCCTTTCTTTTGCCAGCCATCTGCAAGCGGACGGAGCATTATCTGAATGGCCGCTCCTTCATCGGGAGAAATTTTGGATAAGGTATTCGCGATATTGTTAAAAGGATCCGAACCCATAAACTGATAAGTCTTGATCGGATATATATAGGATTTAGACAGCTTTACATACATACCTGTAGACTTATAGCCCTGCCGGAATATGTTGTAATCCTCGACCTGTTCTATAAATATATCTGAATAAAAAGCTGTTACTTGTTTTTCAATAAGAGATTTTAGGTTTCGTGGGCATACCAGAAAAAACTGCAATTCCCCATCCAGAATTACATATTCACATGAAAAGAAATCCTGCCCCGTTATGATCCTTACATAATCACTGCAATAAACGGAATGTATTGCCTCAAAAAAGTGGGTCATCACATCGTTGACCTCTTTATGTGTTTTACCGGAAGAAAATTGTTCGGTCTCACGCTCACGATCTTCTTTGGAATCCCTGATAGGCACTGAAATCTTTAAAAAGACCATATTTAAAGATCTTTCCAAATTCCGCTTTTTTCTGATATACCACCATATTAAAAGCAGAAATAAGGCGATAACGATTGCGGTGCCGAGGATTTGCAGAAATATCTCCAACTTTTTTATTTTTTAATTCAGGATCAGTATAATTAAAAATGACCAATGACACAATGTCTGAACTGTGATTATTTATGATTGAATTGAAAGGTATGATTTTTCAGGACACAGAACACAGGACACAGGAAACAGAAGAATTCAGCCTTCGGCTCTGAGGCCGCTCAGGCTCGATGAGCTGAGTTCTGTGTCCTGTGTTCTGTGTCCTTACATCACAATAATCAATTTAATCAAACAAATCACAGTTCAGACAATATTCAAATAACAAAAAACCCCGCACCGATTGGAGCAGGGTTTTCAGATTTTTTGGATATTAGCCAAAGTTAAGTTCAAATTGACCTCTAAGTGTATCTTTTTTATAAGAAGGTATTTTGTAAGTCATTATGTTATCAAGCATTTTTTGTGCCACTTCTTTTGTTGACCCTTCACCAGGCTTAACATCAGCCATTTTTGCGACTGCTCCTAACCAGCGCATATTTTCCTGCCCGATTTTTTCTCTTACGTTAAGATCTACCTGTTCTCCCATACCCTTCATAACTTGTGTAACAACCTCATCAATACTTGTGCCTTTTTCGGCATTGGCTATAGCCTCTGAAACTCTGCTTATATAAGCTACCCAGTTTTTAAGTTCACCTTCATCGGCATCAAGCAAGTGATCTTTTATATAAGCTAATTCACCTACAGGGCCTTCAGCCTCTGTTGCAACCGCAGCTAATATCTCTGACGGTGACATTTCTTTTTCAGAATCTGTCTTCTTTTCTTCTCCTAATAAGCTTGCAAGCTTAGCATCTGTTTCATAATCAGGTTCTTCTAATTTTTTTTGCCGATCTAATTTAGCAGTTTTAAAGTCTTCTATTCTATATGATTTATAATGAACCTTGCGAGCAGCAACCATTATAGAAATTATCTGATCAAATGTAAGACCACCTATTTCAGGCTTTCCATCTTTCTCCAGTTGTCTGGCTTTATCAGTTAGGTTCTCTACTGTTTTTTTGAATTGTTTAGCGTAGTCAGAATCTTCCGGAAGCTTATTAGCACTTACACCTTTTGCAATAAACTCTAATGCATCCATCTCATTCTTCATATTTTCGAATGTTTTAACCACCCTATTATAATGAAAATCCAGCTCATTTGGCCCAGCGTTCTT
>JAUXFE010000073.1 GCA_030620215.1 Candidatus Peregrinibacteria bacterium | reverse complement strand
GCCATTACCACAGCCAAGATCGAGGACATTCCCTCCGTGTTTTGTATAAGCCAGGAAATGATCAAATTCCCTCCACGGTTCTTTTCGTGTTTGGTCGAACTCATGCGCAATGGCACTGTAGGATTGTTTAAGTTGCTCTTTGATTTGGTGGGCTATTTTTTTACGCATAATTTGACAATATTAAGAATACCATGATATAAGGACGTCCTTGAGTGATTTTTTGTATTTAAATGAATTTATTGTATGAAGAAAAAGCACCAGAATAGTCAAAAGCGTATTTACGTTCAGGATGGGGTTTGTTTTATTACAACGAACACGAAAAATTGGTTTCCGTTTTTTGAAGAGCGGATATTTTGTGAATTGTTTGTGGAACAATTGAGATTATGTAAGCAATTAAAAGAATTCAAGTTATATGCGTGGTTTTTAGGTTATGATCATTTTCATATGTTGTTGCAACCGGGGGATGAATTTAATTATTCGGATGTGATGTTTTCAGTCAAAAAACAATTTTCACACAATGTTAACGTTATTTTGGGATACAACAAACCATATACACCCTCCGAAGGCGCGCAATCGATTGCGCGCCTTCGGGGTTACGATGTGGGTGTTGTTGCAACCGCTGAACAATTCAACCAATACATATTAAATTTACGAAACCAATTCATCCAAAAATATCAAAATGGACATCCATTCCCAAAATTCCGTTGGCATAAATCATTCCGTGATCACATTGAACGTAACGACAAAGATTTTGGAATTAAATGGAATTACATCAAATGGAATCCGGTAAAACATAATATGCCTAACAATTGGCCATATGTTTTTAGTAATCCAAAGTACGCAGATTTAATTGATGAAATTGAATTATGAAATCGTTGTTCCGATATAAAAGAATGGCAGCATAACTGCGAGCAGAATTGACCCAACCAAGGCCGCTACGACAAAAATCATAATCGGTTCTATCATTGTGGATATATTTCGAAGTGTGTACTCGATACTTTTATGATAATTCTGTTTGAGCTTTGTAAGCATTTCCGCAATTGTACCGGTTGTTTCGCCTATATGCATAAGCTGTGCAAATTGAAGAGGAAAAAGTTTGTTCTTTTTAAACTTTTGAGTTTTGATATCTTCCAGCCCCATCATCTCACTTACCTCTTTACCCATAATTATTCCGTGACGGATTTTGGTCAGTTCGCGCTGATAATGTAAATTGTCGACAGTTTTTTCGGTAATTTCAAAAGCATCACTGATAAGTACTCCACTTTTCATAAGCATGGACATATTTGCGGAGATCGCCATTAGATTCTTTTGTCTGCTTATGCGACCTGCAACCGGGATTATACTGACAATTTTTTCCCAGAGTAATTTTCCGAAGCGTACTTTTGAAAATAAAAGATAAAGAGTAAAAAAACCACCTACAATATAAATTATAAGCATCTTCCAATTGGCCACCGTATAATCACTTATGTTGATTATTATCTGAGTAAGTGCGGGAAGCGCTACATTGGCTTGCGCATACATACCTGAGATTTTTGGAATAACAAATGCCATCATTCCTACAACCAGTAATAGTGCCATTACAAGAAGTATCACCGGATAAAACATAGCACCCGTTATTTTCTTTTTAAAATCATGACCAGCTTCCATTTCCTCTACAAGTTCCGCTAAAACTACTTTTAAATTTCCACTTTTTTCGGCTGCTTCCACAAGTGCTGCCTGCATCCTCGGGAAGATGTGTGAGAATTTATACATAGAATCCGCGAAACTCATACCCGTGTTGATATCGTGGATCATTTCCTTATAAAGTTTTTTTAACCCTTTATTCTTTGTCTGCGCGAGAACCAATGAAAGCGAATCGATCAAAGTAACTCCGGAGCCGACCAATGTCGACATCTGATCATAAAAGAACAAACGCTCTTTTAGGGGCATGCGAAGCATTCTTAAACCAAATGGAAGCTTAGCCGTTTTTTCTTTTTCCTTCTTCTTTTCTACTTTTTCGCTTATATCTGCTTTGTCTTCGACAAGTTGTTTAACTTCTTCTTCATCCACCGTAGAAACAGGTGCTTCTTTTGGTTTTTGCTCCGTAATAGATTTTTCTTTTGGCTTCCGCTTAAAAATCCCTGCAAAAAACAGCTCTATATCTAGAAATATATTTGAGAATGTGTTCCTGATTTTACCTACGAAAGCTGTCATTATTTAATTTTTAGTTTTTAGTTTTTAATTTTTATTTCCTATTGAATAGTTAGATCTTCTGATGAATCTTCTCCGGACACTGTTAGTGTGATTGGAGATGTGGAGAATGTTTTTTTGGCATATGGAGCTTCGATTGTAAGGGTTTCGGACGGATCGCCCGATAATGTTATGCCACTTGGATCTGTGCGATTGATGTTGAAATGTACGAAGCGAATTACATCTGATACTTCACCACCCGAACGGATTTGATATTGCCATTCGATTTCATCTGAACCTTCAAATCCTACACAGACAGACGAATCAATTGGATCCGATATGGTCGTCGCTTCCAGTAAATTTCCTTTGCCGTCTTCTTTAATTAAATTTACTGATGTCTCATCTGTTGTTAAGCATGTACCGTTATATTCTAGATTCAAACTTGCTCCTTCCGGCTCACTCACAATCACTAATCTATCGGACAGAAAGTGAATTGTACTTTTTTTATAATCTTCTTTTAGAATTTCCAATTCAACCTTTTTCACAGTATCCGTAATCACGCCTGCCACCTCTCTCGTCCTCAGTGTATCGCCCATATATCTGAATCCTACAACTGCACTCACGGACATAATTGTTATGATTGAAATTGTGATTATGAGTTCGATGAGGCTGAATCCTTTTTTGGTGGGATTTGTAGGACTTGTAAGAGTTGTAGGACTTGTAAGAGTTGTAGGACTTTTTTTGGATCCGATTAATTTAAAAATCAAATAACCAGTTTTGTTGTTTAATTCCAAAAAGTAATCAAAATCATTTTTTGTTATATATCCAAGCTCATAAGCAAGTTCACATTGATTGTCTAATTCGGTCAGAGAGCTGTGTGCAATATTAAAAAAATGTATTCTATCACGCTCTCCATTTCGCTGGTTTCCCTCAGCTAAATTAGACATCACAGAAACAGCTGATCTCTTCATTTGAGAAGCAAGTCCATATAATTCCTCTTTTGGAAATTTATTTGCTAACTTATATACAACTTTAGTTAATTCCTTAGCAGACTGCCAAGCTATTAACTTCCTAAATGTACCTTGATAAGCTTTTGTCATAAATTAATTTCCTAATAATCGTAATAGTCCTACAAATCCTACAAGTCCCACTTAAGCCATTGCACGAAGGGCTTCTTCAATTGTAATATCTCCCGTCGCGGCTTTATAAAGCGCGTCTTTTCTAAGCAAAATCATTCCTTCTTTAACTGCTTGCTCTTCAAGCTCTTTATTGGAAGCGTTGTTAATAATCATTTCTTCAATAGCAGGACTCATTTCTAAAACTTCAAATAATCCGATTCGACCTAAATAACCTGTATGTTTACATTTATCACAGCCATTGGCTTTGTATAAAAACGCATTATGTGGATCGATATCTGTTTCGTTCTGAAAAAGTTCGAAGTATTTTTCCGGCATTTTGTATTGTTCCCGGCAGGATGAGCAGACTTTTTTAACCAATCTCTGAGAAATAATTAATTTTACAGCAGCGGTAATAAGAAATCTGTCGATTTCCATATTAAGCAAACGCTGAATTGTACCCACAGCGGTATTTGTATGAAGTGTTGAAAAGACCAAGTGACCGGTAAGCGCGGATTCAATAGCAAGTGAAGCCGTTTTTTGGTCACGAATCTCACCTACCATAATAATATCCGGATCTTGACGTACGAGAGTGCGAAGACCATCGGGAAAATCAAAACCTATCTCTGTATTGATCTGAGTTTGAGTTACATCGGGAATTTTATATTCAATCGGATCTTCCAGAGTTGAAATATTGAATTCCTGTGCGTTAAAAGTGGAAATCATGGAAAAAAGCGATGTGGATTTACCACTACCCGTAGGACCTACCGCCAAAATCATGCCATAACTTCCGCTTAAATGTTTATCAACCTTCATAAGTATATTTGGAAGCATTCCCAAATCTCTAAGCTCGACCATTTTAGGGCTTTTTTCCAATAAACGAGTTACAACCTTTTCGCCATATTGAGTAGGGATAACCGATACACGCAAATCAACTTCTTTTTCACCAACATCAATACTGCTTTTACCATCCTGAGGCAATCTATGTTCATCGATTTTTAGTCCGGAAAGTATCTTAATACGTGCGATTACCGGGTGATGGTAGATTTTATCATAAACTTTTT
>JAUXFE010000002.1 GCA_030620215.1 Candidatus Peregrinibacteria bacterium | reverse complement strand
CTAAAAATTCCCGAATCGGAATTCCGGATTTTCTGAGAGTGTCCACTAACGCGATATCAGAAAAATGAGTGAGCGCCTGAACATATGCCATCAGCTCATCATGTTTTTTAGCGGTTATTTCCTTAACAATCACTTTATTTTTAATCAATAGATCCTTCCACCAATTAAGCCATTTTTTCCCACGTCCAGGACATAATATCACTAACTGCCCATCAATCGGTGCGGTAGGCCCGAATAGAGGATGACACCCCAGATACGAAGCTTTGGTTTTGTTCATCGCCTTCATTGGGAAGGTTTTAAAAGAAGTGAAATCCATCAACAGTCCGGATTTTTTCATATGCGGAGCTACTTCGCTTATCACCTCTTCCGTCTTATCAATCGGAACGGAAGCAATCACCACGTCCGCTTTTTTAGCGAGTTGTTTATTAGAGAGTGTAGTCCGTCTGTCGCTTATTATTACCTTGTATCCATTGCGTTCAAAAAAGGAAGCAAAGTATTTGCCCATTGCACCTCTGCCGCCTATGATGCCAATTACTTTTTTACTCATGACGAAACAACGATACTACAAAAAATTCCAAATTCCAATTATTCATCCTTCGTAGTAACCAAAGTGTTACTAATGTTCTCACGTAGTATCGTGCAGGTATTGCATTTACTACGGAGAACGGGCCAAATTCCAAACAATTCTCAAATCTCAAATTCCAAAATAGGAATCAGAATTCACAAATCACAAATCAAAATTATTTTTTCCTTTCATCCTTTTTCTTATCACCGCCTCTGTCGTTTTTCTTATCATATCTTTTATCATCTTCTCCTTTATCCAGTTTCTTAATCGGCTGGCTCCATCTTAAAATCTTATCTTCCACAATTTCTCTCGGTTTGCAGTAACGTTCACGCGAAAGCCTTACAATCTTTTCCCTTCTTTCTTCATCCAGATCAAAATCAACAGGAGGTATTGTTGAAAGTGAGAATGTTTGGCTAGGCATTCCATCAATCATCAGCTTTGTATAACAGTTATATTTTGGGAGAGTGATGATATCGTTTGGTAAAACTTCTTCTGAAAATTGGTTTGA
The DNA here is from genome assembly GCA_030620215.1 of Candidatus Peregrinibacteria bacterium. Next base: position 18,764 of record JAUXFE010000002.1, on the reverse strand, counting down.
AAAATACTCCGCGTCATCAAAACCGACCTGAAAACAAAGGCTTGTACCCACATTACCAAACACAGCATCTCTAACTTCGTCCGGCATCTGGGCTACATACTGATTAGCCATTGTTAAATTTAATGCATATTTACGGGCTTCGGATAAAATTGTCGCAAAAGCATCTGTCGCAAAGTTCTGGAACTCATCAACGTATAAATAAAAATCTTTACGGTCCTTTTCTGCTGTATCCGCACGGCTCATAGCATCCAATTGAAATTTTGTAATAAGCATTGAACCAAGCAGGCTGGAATTATCTTCACCGATTTTACCCTTAGAAAGATTTATAATAATAACCTTTCCGCTATCCATCATAAATCTGATATTTACAGTCGATTTAACCTGGCCCACAATATTTCGAATCATACTGGAAGATAAAAACTGACCAACCTTATTCTGAATAGGGGATACGGCCTCGGTTCTTTGTCTTTCCTGCCATTTATCAAATTCATCGACCCAGAAACTTCTTACCATTGGGTTTTCAATCTTTTCAACGATTTTTTTTCGATAATCTTTATCAACAAGTATTCTCATTATTCCAAGCATGGATGTATTTGGATATTCAACAAGAGAAAGTAAACAATTACGCAGAATATGCTCTAAACGAGGCCCCCAGCTTTCGGCATACATTTTTTTAAATACACCAAGCAGACCTGATGCCATTAGATTCCTCTTATTTGGATCCTCTACATCTTCAAGCATATTGAATGCAAAAGGATGCGCAATATCCGATGGATCCAGGATCACCACATCATTTGTTCTGTGAGGCGGTATAAAATCAATTACCTTGTCGGCCAAATCTCCATGCGGGTCGATTACCGCAATACCCTTTCCTGCACGCACATCAGAATAGGCCATATTTTCCAGAAGAACGGATTTACCCATACCGGTTTTACCGATGATATATACGTGACGTCTGCGATCAACCCCCTTAATACCAAATTGTTCAACATGTCCTCGAAAATTCGTTTTACCAATAATTGTTAAATCACTATCTGGTACTGTTCCGGGAGTTGGTAAATCATTAGGCGGTTCCAACTTTCTTGATGTAACCCACAGTAAATTTGGTGTACCAACATCACCGGCAGGCATATGATAAAGTGTCGCGATTTCCTCTACATTTAAAAACATTGGGTCAACAACCGATCTCTGCTGATAACGTTTTAAAATTTGTGCATTATTTTTATTTATCCTGGAAATATAAAAGCTATTTAAATTAGGTAAATCGAACTGTTTAAAGCTACCGGCTATTTCATTTAATTTGATTTCCGCCATATCTATATTCTCTTTACGAGGAATATAAACTATGCGGATATTTGTATCAAAAGTAAGCCTTGTAACCTTATCTACAGCAGCTGAAATTGGATCTTCACGGTCATGCATACGTGAAACTTCTTCGCGTAAATCATGATCATCACTGCTTGTCATTTTTAAATCAGATGTTTTAAAGCCTCGCATCATCCACGCAAGTACATAAAGAGGGCTGTAAAACAAACGCCTCCAAAACCCTCTGGCCAGATAAATCTTAGTAGTTAATCTGTTTAACCAAAAAATATTGTTAAAAAGCCCATTACTTACAATTTTAAGACATTTAAGACCTCGTTTTCTCCACCAGTCTCCAACTGGCTGAATGGTTATCTGAATCCATGCTTGCTCATCAGTCGCATTCAGTTTTGAAAGCGTTGCGGTTATACCGGCAAGCGGTTCGGTTGCTATACGGGTCAGTTTATCTTCAAATTGCGGATAACGTTTGACTGGATAAACATCGGGATCCCAAAGCCTCAGCTCCGCGGTTACAGCAAAACGTGGAGATTCAGGTTTGTGGGTTTTATATTCCACAGGAAGTATTGTTGAACCCTCAGGCGGTGCAGACTCTTGTTTTTCTTCACTTTGTATCAGACCTGCATAACTGGAAAATACATCTTTGGAATAATCTTCAACTTCTTGTATTTCAACATCCGGATACTGGGCATAAATTTGACTTTCAATAACATTCTTAAATCTCTTCGGTGCCCATATAAAAAATTGAATTTTATTTTTAACATTTGCGATTTCCAGACTTATTCGGGGATTGGTACGACCCGCAAGCCAATCCAAAAAACCATAATTCTCTCCAATTCCATGAAGTGCCGCATAAATCTGCTCAGCAACAATAGGCCCCCGCTCATTTAACCTTGAAACAGCGACACGAAGTACTATCGATTCCAGATTTTTATTATAGCTACTCCTTCGAATACCTAAATATATTCGAAACAGAAAGTATAGAACGATGATTACAACAATAGCGAGAAGTGTGTTTGACATGTTTTTGATTTTACCAACCTATTTTAACTGATTTTCACTAAAATACATAATTTAGCTTATTTTATTAGGTTAAATTATACTATAATACAGTAAATATGTCAAGGAAATTACTTTTCTTTAACTTATCCAATAAATAAAGTAAAATAACTTCCGCATGATAATCGAATAGTAAAACAAATAGGTGTTCCAATTGGCGAGCAAATGGGTGAGCAAATTGCACAAGCGGCTCCCCAATCGGCTCCCCAATCGGCTCCCCAATTGAGATATGAAATACTTTATCCAAACTTACGGCTGTCAGATGAACTACTCCGATTCGGAGAGGCTTACTACTGTGCTTAAAAAACTTGGATATGAACAGGGAACCGGCTTTAACGATTCAGATCTCATAATTCTCAATACGTGCTCCGTTAAACAGAATGCGGAGGAAAGGATTTTCGGATTAGGTGAATTATTTATTCCGTTAAAAAAGAAAAATCCTAATCTGAAAATCGGAATAACCGGTTGCATGATCCGTGAAGATACCGGAGTGAGGGGGGTGAGTAAGGAAAAGATCCTAAGACAAATGAACACAATTGATTTTACGTTAAAAATTAAAGATTTAATGAAACTTCCTGACATTCTCCGTGACCTGCATCATGTAAAAGGTGCGGATGATGTTATAAATTTATGTAATTATTTTCATATTCCCCCAACTGTTACAAATATCGCGCAAGTTTTTGTCCCAATTATGAATGGCTGTAATAATTTTTGTTCCTATTGCATTGTGCCGTATGCAAGAGGCAGGGAAGAGAGCAGGGATATGCGGGAGATATTGGATGAAGTCGAAAAAATGGCCAAAAGAGGAGCCAAAGAGGTCAATTTAGTCGGCCAGAATGTAAATACTTATAAACCGACCGACTCAGATCCCAAATCGTCCGACACCCCATTTACCCAGCTTCTCCGTAAAATCGATGAGGTAGATGGTATTGATAGAATTCGATTTTACACCGTGCACCCAAAAGATATGACGGATGATGTCATCGATCTTTACGGTGAACTAGATTCCATGGTCCCACACCTTCACCTCCCAGTCCAAGCCGGCTCCAATTCTGTCCTAAAACGCATGAACCGCCTGTATACAATCGAAAGATTTAAAGAGCTGGTCGCCAAAATGCGAAAACGCATGCCGAATATATCCATATCAAGTGATATAATCGTCGGATTTTGTGGTGAGACGGAGGAGGAGTTTATGGAATCCTGCAATCTTATAAAAGACGAAAAAATCGATTTAGTTTACGTATCCAAATACTCCGAACGTCCGGGCACATTAGCCCAAAGGGAACTAACAGACGATGTTCCGCTTGAAGTTAAAAAAGATAGGTTTGAGCGGATTACGGAAGCGATGAAAGGTGTTTCACATGAATATAATCAGAAATTCCTTGGTAAAACAGTTCAAGTTCTAGTTGAAAAAATTAAAAAGGGATATGCCAGCGGGAAAATTCCGGAATTTAAGATGTGCAGATTTCCATCCGATAATCAAAAACTAATCGGACAATACGTGAATGTGAAGGTTGAGAAGGCGATGGAATGGTGCCTTGAAGGCGATGTTGTCATTTAAACTTAAAATTTTTGGTTTCGGACTTTGAGTTTTGAGTTTTTTAAGTTAACTAAATTCATAAAAAATGAAGCAAGATAAGTTATCTGTACTTGTTGCATTTATGGCTAAGATAAGTAGTTACTTGTATTTTAATTTTATATATGATATAATGATAATGTAGATTTTTGCATCAAAATAAGTTATCTATATTAATGAAGTATATCGATAGAAAAGTTATCAAAGGGAAGGCTCAGTACTATATTCAATATCAAGGATATTCAAAATATATTGGTTCATTTCTGCCTGTCGGCCTAAAAAAAGAACTTTTAGATTTTTTTATTGAGTTATCTGAAGAAGAAAATGATAACCTTACTAAAAATATAAAAAATGAATTTAAATATGGTGGCTTAGATAAATTAGAAAAATTACATTATTTTCATATTGCCCTGAATCATGACCTTCTAAAAAAGGAACATGATATCTTTTATAATGAATTCATAAAATTATATACTTATCACTCAAACAGATCTGAGGGCTCAGGGACGACAAAAAAGGACATCGATAAATTTGTTTCAAAGAATATAAGGGCCCCGAAAACTAAAACTGATCAGGAGATTTTTAATTCATTTTTAGCCTTTAATTTTGCATTATCCGATGAAATGAAATGGAATATGAAATCCATAAAACATATTCATTCTCTTTTGTTGGATGGCATTGACCCGATGATAGCGGGAAAATGGAAGACTGAAGATAATGTTGCTCCAGATAGTCAGACAACATCCAGTTATAAAAATGTACCAGATGATATAAAAAATCTTATAAAATGGCTAAAAAATGAATCCAGAAAAAAAACATATCCTCCAAAAATCGCCATTCAATTTTATGTAAAACTTGAGCATATTCATCCGTTTTTAGACGGAAATGGAAGGGTTGGCAGGATTTTACTTAATGCAATCCTCCATAAATTCAATTATCCGCCTATTATATTTTTTAGCACAAATCATCAGCAACACTGCACATCTATGACACATGCCATTAATGGCAGATGGGGAGGAATTAATAAACATTTTTTACAACAAGTTAAGAAAACAAATGATTCCTTATTTGCTAAAATTTTGCCATAATAATTATTGTATAAAATACATATGAAAATAGCAATTGTTACAGATTGGCTTACGAATTATGGTGGCGCGGAAAGCGTCATATCGGCTTTTCATGATCTTTTTCCGGATGCGCCGATTTATACCACGATCTACCGCCCTGAAAAAATGAGGGAATTAGGCAAACTCAAAAATGTACACACAACTTGGCTCGACAAAATACCACTCGCCAAACATCAATATTTACTTGGCCAAATGCCAACAGCGATAGAAATGATGAATTTGGATGAATACGACATTGTCCTTTCCAGCTGTCACTCCGTCAGTAAAGGAGTGATTACGAAACCAAACACTCTCCATATCAGCTACTGCCATACGCCTATGAGATACGCGTGGGAGAGCTGGGATTTTGAAACGCGTCTCAAAAAATTCCCATCCATCCTTCACCCATTAATCCGCCGTCAGATCACAAAAATCCGCAATTGGGATTATTGCGCGGCACAAAGAGTGGATAAATATATCGCAAATTCATCACATATAGGCAAACAGATTAAAAAACATTATAAAAGGGATTCAGATGTTATTTATCCACCTGTGCATACAGAAAAATTCAAACCGGTCGAAAATCCGACAAAGGATTATTATTTTTCAATTGGACGTCTCATTCCTTATAAAAGATTCGATTTGCTCGTAGAAACTTTTAATAAATCAGGTAAAAAATTAAAAATCGCAGGTATGGGTCCCGAACTGGATAAAATTAAACGAATGGCTAAAGAAAATGTTGAGATTTTAGGGTATGTGGATGATAAAACGCTTATTGATTTGTATGCGAATTGCAAAGCATTCCTATTTCCTCAGCTCGAAGATGCCGGAATCGTCCCACTCGAAGCTATGGCTTCAGGCCGTCCGGTTATCGCACTAAATAAAGGAGGCAGTTTGGATACGATGATTGAAAATAAAACCGGAGTGTTTTTTGAAGAGCAAACAATCAAAAGCCTGTCGGATGCTATTGAAAGGTTTGAGAAGATGAAATTCGATCCAAAATTTATTCGGGAGCATGCTAAGAAATTTGATGTGGAGATATTTAAGAAAAAGATTCAGGATTACGTCGAAAGCGAGTGGAATAGATTTAATAAATAAATCCCAATCGGGGCTCCAGTGGGGGCTCCAATAGGTGTTGTATATAGCATTACACCAACCGGAGCACCAATGGGAGCACCCACGGAATATAATGACCAAAGACCAATCCCTCAAAGAGTTAATGACAATCCCATCTGTTGGCAAGTCCATTGCCAATAAGCTTTATAATATTGGAATTCGGAAGATAAGCGATCTAAAAGATAAAGATCCTGAAGAATTGTATTTTAAATGCTGTGCATATGACGGCGAAAAGCATTGTCGTTGTTTTTTATATGTACTCAGATGTGCAGTTTATTTTGCCAGCACAAAAAACCCAAATCCGAAAAAATTGAGGTGGAATTATTGGAAAAATTGAAATATTTTTAACAAAAATTGCAAAATGAAAAATCACAAATGCAAAATGAAAGTTGGTTTAGCCTTAGGTGGTGGTGGTGCGAGAGGCTGTGCACATATCGGTGTAATCAAAGCCCTGCAGGAAGCTGATATTCCCATAAGTTTCGTTGCCGGTACAAGTATCGGTTCTTTTGTTGGAGGGGTTTTGGCAGCTGGTGATATAAAAAAATTAGAAAATTTTCTTATTAAAATCAAATGGAATGATGTTATAAAATATCTTGATCCGGTTTTATTTAAAAATGGTCTTTTTGATGGGGTAAAATTTAGTAAATCAATCAAAACTTTTATTCCTAAACCTGATTTTAAATACACACGCATTCCTTATGTTGCAGTGACAACTAATTTACTTACCGGGGAAGAAACACATATGAAAACTGGTAATATTAATCAAGCCATTCGGGCAAGTGTTTCTATACCGGGTATTTTTACTCCAGCTAAAAAAGGCAAACAGTATTTTATTGATGGAGGAGTGGTAAATCCACTTCCAGTTAATGTTGTACAGGATATGGGAGCAGATATTGTGATTGCTGTAGATTTAACCCACTCATTTATACGTGAAAAACTTGGAAAAAAACGAACTTACAAAAATAAAATTATAAAATGGATTACCCCCAATTGGCCGAATATAATAGATGTAATTGAAAATTCAATTTTTATAATGCAGAATAAAATAATGCAAAAAAATCTTATTGATTGTGAACCGGAAATTCTCATTCAGCCTAAATTGGGGGCATCCAGTATTTTTGATTTTCATCACGCAAAAAAACTTATTGCTATCGGCTACAAAGAAACCAAAAAGCAAATTGCAAAAATTAAAAAATTACTAAATATGTAGCCTCTTTTTACTCTTAGTAATCGTCGGTTCTTTGCCGTAATACGGCTCAACCAGGTTGTAGGTTGCCCGCCCGGCTGAGCCATTCGGACGGGTAGGTTGTAGGTTGTAGTCCTTTTGAGCCACTATTGCCCAAGTCTCTTCGGGTGTTCTTAAGTCCATAACTTCTTTGAAATCAAATGGGAGTTTTTTACGGTGGTCGTCCGATAACTGCCCTAACCATAATTTTTCACCCGATAGCTCTTCAATAGGTACAATTTTACCGTCCGCATACACCTCGTTTTTATTCATAGTCTGTAAATACATAAAATCCTTTTTATCCGTCCTATAACTCCACCATTCATCAGTCCGAAGTCCGATTATCGGTATCTTAAGTTGGTGGGCGAATTGGTTTGCGACTGCTATTCCAACACGTAGCCCGGTAAAACTTCCGGGTCCTTTTATTACAAATACACCACCTAGGTCTGCCAGTTTAATATTGGCTTTTTGAATAAGCTGATCAATTGTTTCCAATATCTTTTCCGATGCGTGGTGAGGGTCGATCGGCAATCGTCCATGACCGACCAATGTTATTCCCGCCTCCGATGTTGTTGTGTCGATACATAAATACATATTGTGGACCAAGTTGTGGAACTATTGTAAGACAAATAGACTAGTTCAACAATAGTTCAACAATAGTCCGACTATAACTCTTCCACCTGAACCCCTTGGTAATAGTATTTAATTATATCGTCATACGTTTTACCCTCCTCTGCCTGCTTTGTCGCACCATAACCGCTTAAGCCGACTCCGTGACCATTTCTTATAAGGCCTTCACACCATGGGTCTGCCACTGATTTTAGATAAGGAGTATGTGTCCACCCCCAAACTTCTTCGGCTGATTTTGTCGCACCATCACTCTGATTAAAATACGGAGTTTTTACCAGTTCACCATTATATGTAACCACTTCGTCTTTGGTAATACCAGCAGCACCAACGTAATTTGGAGAACGGATTTCTAATCCATATCCTAAATATTTCTGAAAAATATCAGGATCATCACTTCCATCATACGGGAGGCCTGGAAATTTTCTATTCTCCTCCTGCATATAAAATCTCGCATAAGTCCGCGCAAGCACCGCAATTGTTTTTTGCTTTTCAAATAGTGCATCGTTAGAAACTTCCCCGAGTCCTTTTAAATAATCTTCAAGCGGAAGTTCGTTAATGTATGCGGTTTTATCATTAACAACGCGTACCTCCATTATTCCTCTAAATCGATTGTCATTTAAGCTCTGATTCCACGCGGGCTGATTTTCCCATGATTTTATTTCCATAATCCCACCGTCATCCGGAATAAATCTTATTATATCATCGCCTTTTGAAATATTTCCGACCTGAACGTGAATGTTATTTCCAACTTTTGTAACAGAAGTATCATTTCCGGATGCCATTGTAAACAAAGTATTACCAGCACTTCCTACAATTTTATAGTTTTTATTTGAAGTTATTTTAGAAGAAGAGCTGTTATAAGAAAGTCTCACTCTAAATGGTTTTTCGGTAACAGCGGGTGACACCGTTACAGGCGCTGGCTGAGAAGAAGATGTTGTTGTGACTGTAGTCGTAGTTGGTGCCTTATTAATAAGCTCAATCACTCTCTCTTGTTCCGTTGTATTTGTAGAACTCGTTGATTCGCTAACAGGATTACCAAATACGCGGAAATACCAAAAAACATTGCCCATAGTGACCCAGCCCACATTTTCAATTACCAATTGAAAAGGTTCTTTATAAATTCTTTTGCTGGTCGGTTTGATTTTAAAGGTAAATGTTCCGATTTCACCCGGATAAACAACTTTTTCATTTAATACAGCAGGACGATATTTGTTTTCCCAGCTATCTTCATAATAAAGATCACTCAGCCTGTCACGTGGGAGTGAAGAAGCAAGAGTAATTGGGTGTGCTCCTTTATTTCTCCATATAACATTACCGTGATTTTTAAATTGCACAGTAATTTCTTTTTCCTCGCCTGGAGACATGTTTAAATACAGATCACCTTGATCGATAAGTTTGGCGCGTAAGGCTGGTTTTGGCGTAGTAATTAAATAACGTGCAGCACCTCCTCGTATTGCGACTTTATTAAATAAACCTCTCAAATAAATACCATGACTTCCTTCCTCATAAGGGGCTTGTACCCAAAAATCAAATTTAACTTTTTCACCTGGGGCAACCGGTTCCAAAGGAATTAATTTATTTTTGAAAACTTTTAATCCGCGTCCAAGCAATGTGATTCTCATATTGTCCACATCCCATGTCAGATCACCTTTATTTTCAATTTCAAGTTCAATTTTTCTCATTTCGCCCGGTAGTAGCTCACTCAGCTGATTTAATTTTTTAATTCTGGCTAAATGCACTGGCTCCTTTAAAATTGTTTTAAAACCCAAAGCCATATCATCAAGCCAACCGACATTTTCTATAACAGGAGTGAATCTTTCAATTACCTCTCCGCTTTTATCCAATGGCACTTCCAAATCCATCACAAAAGTACCGATCTCACCCGGACTTATTTCACTTTCAACTAAATATCCAATTCTCGCAGGATTGTTTTTAATAAATATACTTGCCCTATCTCTTGGGCTGGAAGTACCTAAAGTGATTTTATTATCGCCATAATTTTTCCAGGTAATATTACCCGTGTTTTTTAACTCAACCGAAGCTCGTATCTTTTGGCCATAGAAAAGAACACTTGCCGGTAAATCACTTCCAACTAATTCATAGCTAAAATCGGGTTGCTGCACAGTAAAGCCGATATAAATCGACGAACGAGAAACCTTATAACGTCCATTCACCACAGGGGTTACTTCAAAGCTATAATAACCAGGATAATAACCTCCTTCAATTTGAATATCAAAACTTCCTGTTTGCCCAGGTGCAACGGAACGCTCATTTAAGTCCGCCACCACGAAGGCTTTATCTTCCACCGCTGGCACAACGCGCGCGTTCGAGTTGTTGTTTAAGGCTACATGAAGCCATGTGTTATGATCCCATGCTTTTTTACCTGTGTTTTTAAATTTCAAAGTAATATCTCTTCGTTCATTTGGTTTTAATGAAATACCATTAATATCTGTAAGTGACTGCGCGTTGTAATCTAAATTCTCTACTTGTAAGTTACCTTCACTGAATGTGCCACTGCGAATAGAAAGAGCTACCCTATCTCTGATTTTCGGGAAAAGCGCATATAATTTATCTCCAGGACAGGCTGTTGCACCTATATCCCTGTGCCCGATTATATTGGGCAGTTTTTTGCCACGCATAAGCGAAGAACCATTCGGATCAATTCTGTATATTTTAGCTTTACGGGCGAGTAAAGAAATAAGCGACTGCAAAGCTGGTTCAGGCACTTCATTATCCTGATAATTGCCGATAATCGAAATACCCATCGTTCCATTGTTGTAGCATATTGCATGTGCTCCAATAACTTTATCTCCTCCATATCTTCCTTCATAAATATTTCCAAGAGGGTCGATTATATAATTATAACCGATATCTCCCCATCCACGGCTAATTGCATGATAGCGATAAATTGCCCGGACAATACCTTTGTAGTCCAAACTATCCATTCTATAATCCCCATTTATATCCCGTATTTCAGAATCGGTATGATGAATAACAAACTTCCGGAGTGTTTTCATGTATTGTAAAGGCCAAGTCAGAAGATTGCCGTCAGGGCTATACTCCTTTATATATGAAAGGCCCAATTCGCTTTGAAATTTGATGTCATATTCGGCACAGGGGTCAGAATGGGTTTTTTCACTCGTACCATTTTGCTGGGCCGCCTCTTCCATTTCCGGAGTCCAATAGCGTATCATTTCATCCGCACCCCATTCACTCCTGCTTATTACATTAAAAGGTGCTGCTGTTAACTGGGTGCTGGCTGTTAAATTAGAAGTGTCGATTATTCCACCAATTTCATTGAATTCCTGAAAGAAAATATGTGTTTTAAAATCAAGTGCTTCACTGGATTTAAATTGAACGACGTAAGTAGGAGAAGTAAAAAGAAGTGCCTCAGGCCCATAGCCATGATCGTGAATATCAACTTCCTCCCATCCATTGCCAAAATTGACCATTAATTCATGAGTATTTTCATCCGCCTGAACCGATATGGCATTAAATTTTCTATCTTCCTGAATAACTTTAATATCAGTTTCTTGTAAAGAAACCTCATAGAATGAATAATCTTCCATTGCAAAAACATCCGACCCAACAAAACCTGATATCAAAAGAACAGCAACCGCCAACACCCCATGTTTTAATAACCTAAAGAGCATATTTATATTTGTTTATTGTACAAATATTTTATACTACTTTCTCATTTAAATAAAGAGGATTTTCTAGATTGTAGCTTGTTAGATTCTTAGGTTCTTAGGACTATTTATCAGCCTAAAAACCTAACAAGCTAAAAACCTAACAAGCTAATTAGTAATTTCCAAAACTTGTTATCAAAAATAATTCTCCTAAATCTTCGTCACCTAGATTATCAAGTTCGGTATTTAACTCACCATCACTTAATTTTTTATCTTTCTCCAGAATATTATTCACTTTATCCACTAATCCCGGTTCATCACTTTGATATCTCAATCTCAAACTTCTGATTTTTTCTGTTCGGGAAAGGGCGGCATGATGAAGCTCATGATTTTTAATTCTTTGGGGTGATATGCCACTGGCTGATACAACCCTTTTTAATTTCATATGCCGAATATCCGCTCTGGCTCCACATTTCTTTAGAGGTTTTATGGGCTCTTTTACTCCATTTAAGTTATCACATTCTAATTTGTCGATCATGATATTCAGGAGAATAAGATGCTATTATATACTCTTAAATTAAAAATGGCAAATAAAAACTTGATTCAAATAACAAAAAGTGTAATAATTCACCACCTTATAATTTTAAATATTATTTTATGCCCCCAAAAATAGATAAACCTGAAGATTGTCCAAAATTTGCAAATTCCAGAAGTATATTTATAGAATTTTTTAAGTCACCACAAACGAGTGCAGATATTCTTACTCTTAATACAGCATGTCAAGACCGCATATGCCCAATAAGATCACAATGTATGAGTCTTATTCACAACAGCAAAGAGGCTGAAAAAGAAGAATAATACAATTAAATTTTTTAAATGAATTTTCAGAGACGTACCCAATTTAGACCACTTGAAGATAATCCTCGCAAATGCGACAGATATACCCCAAATAAAAAGGCTTTTGTTTTATTTGCAAGAGCCAGTAGCCTAAAAGAAGAATTTCCAACTCCCAAAAGCCAAAGAACATATAAACAAGCTGCAGATTTGGTATATGATGGAAGGCAATTTTGTGAAAAAACAAGGCGTTGTGCAGTTGCAGAGGAATGCAGAAAAAAAATTGATCAGGATCTTGGGATATACGATGAATCCGAATAATTTAATGCCTTAGTCAGTCGTTTGTACTATAATTTACTCACTTATTAAATTAGTCGTGATGTTTTTTATGGATTCCGCAAAAGAATTGGTCTTAAAAAATTCCGCTTATAAAAAAGCGGTTGAACTTTATGTATGGGAAGCATATATGGATGATGTTGGAAAAGGGGACATCACTACTAAATATTTTGTTTCCAAAAAACGGAAAAAAGTAATTGCTGAAGTTGTCTTAAATGAATCCGGAATTCTTTCAGGAATACAGGAGGCCGAATGGTTTCTTAAAAAACTCGGAATTAAAATAATAAAGACAAAGTCTCCCCTTCGGGGAAGATCAAAAGATGGCGCATCTATCAAGTCTGGTCAGGTAATTATGAGATTAAGCGGAACAGCCCAAAAAATACTTGCGGCTGAACGAACACTCTTAAATCTCCTCCAGCGAATGTCTGGCGTAGCTACTGCTACGAACAAACTCTCGTCCAAATTACCCAAAAACATCAAACTGCTCGCTACTCGAAAAACCCTGTGGGGGCTATTAGATAAAAGAGCGGTTACAGTCGGCGGAGGCGGTACTCATCGCCTCAATTTAAATGATGCAATTCTTATTAAAGAAAATCATCTGACTCTATCATTAGATTTAAAAAAAGATTTACGTCGTGTACTTAAAAAGTCCAAAAAAGTAAAATTTATTGAGATTGAACTTGAAAATCTAAGCGAAGTTATGGATTTTGTAATGATTTATGATCAGCTGAAGATAAAAAAACAAATTGTTGTTATGCTTGATAATTTTAGCCCGGATGCAATCAAAAGAGCCATTTCACTACTAAAAAAGTCCAACGTTTTAATAGAATTATCCGGTGGCATTGATGAAAACAATATTAAAAAATATGCAATCAAAGGTGTATCTGCCATCTCATCTGGAGTAATTACGACCAAAGCCCCTAATTTAGATATAAGTTTGAATATTCTTTAACTTCTTAGATTCTTAGCTTGTTAACTTATTGGGCCTATATATGGTTTAAAAAGCTAAACACCTAAAAAGCTACAACCTAATAAATTATGGATCAACTCGAATACGAACCACTCGAACCAAGAAAAAGAAATCCACTTTATGGCTTAATTGCGTTGTTCGTAGCAGTCGCATTGTTTTTATTATCTTTGCAGGGTTATTTTTATCTAATCCATCCGGAGCCAACGGAAATAGTCAGCTTGGATGAAATACAATCATTTATTCCGACAGAATTAGAAAAACCTTTTTCCTCTCATCAGTCCGAAGAAGTCAAATTAGTGTTAGCTAATACTCAGGATTCAATTAAACAGGTAGCAAATTTCATTGTAGCCAACGCATGTAAAAGATCAGATCGAGTATGCCAAAGCAAAGCGATATTCTACTTTGTCCGCGATAACATTCAATATGTTCCTGACGCGAAATTTCATGACAATTTAGAAAATCCACTTATTACATTAAAAACCGGCGGTGCGGATTGTGAGGATATGGCAGTACTTCTACTCGCGCTCGAAAAGGCAATCGGAAACGAAGTCCGTCTTGTATTTATACCAGGCCACGCATTCGCCCAGATCCGAATACCTAGATATAAAGGAGATAAATGGCTGAATTTAGAGGCGACATGTGATACATGTGATTTTAATGAATTGCCTGAATCATCCACTCTGTCAAAAAAAACTTATCACGAACTTTAACCACTTGGTGAGCCAATAGGTGAGCAAATCGATGAGCAAATAGGTCGATCGGCTCCCCAATCGGCTCCCCAATCGGCTCCCCAATATGAAAGTATTAATAATCGACAACTACGACTCTTTCACCTACATCCTAAAACAGTATTTTGGCGAGCTTGGAGGTAACCCGGAGGTTTTTCAGAATGATCAAATCACAATCTCTCATATAAAAAAACTAAAACCAACTCACATCGTCCTATCCCCAGGTCCCGGTACAGTCGAAAACCAGAAAGACGTCGGAATCATGCCTGCAGTTATAAAAGAATTTTATAATAAAATTCCAATACTCGGTGTCTGTCTTGGGCATCAGTCCATCTGTCAGTTTTTTGGCGGTCAAATAGTACGTGCACCAAAGATCATGCATGGTAAAAGGTCTAAAATATATTGTACGGATTCCGGATTCCGAAGTTTGAATTCCGCAGAATCCAGAATCCGGAATTCGGAATCCTACAAAGGTATATTTAAAGGTATTCACAATCCGTTCGTTGCCATGCGGTATCACTCACTAATAATCGACACACCATTTTGGATGAATCCGGAAATCGATGTTACTGCACACACATCTGATTTCTTAATAATGGCAATTCAGCACAAAAAATATCCTGTTTATGGCGTTCAGTTTCACCCAGAAAGCTTAGGGACGAAAGAAGGAAAGAAAATAATTAAGAATTTTTTATCATATAAATGAAAATAACCAAATCCGACATTCAAAGGGAAGGTTTTGCAGTTCTCAATGGTAAGTGGGGAGGTAGTCAGGGATGTATTGTTGGGTTAAATGGGAAACAGATACCCGAAGGCGACAATTACAATCGTCGCCTTCGGGAACAGTTAATCGGTTTTTATTCGTATCCAAATCCAACCCTAAAAAACGACATTCCAGCGTCTCGGTTTTATAGATATGACACCATCATTCGTAGAGACAGCATTAGTGCTGTCTCTACGAATGATGCGATTGATTACAAAACCTCCGGATCACTCCAACAATCCGTTACAAAACCCCAATACATTCAAAAGATTAAACAAGTAAAAGAGCTTCTTGCTGCCGGTGAAATTTATCAATTAAATTATGCCATCCGATTTAGAAAAAAATTCGAAGGCAGTCCATATGCTCTATTTTTAAAATTAATCGAAGCAAATCCAGGTGATTTTTCCGCTTATTTAAACTGCGGTGAGTTTCAGATTATCAGCTCTTCTCCTGAGCGACTTTTTAAAACTGAGAATAGAAAAATAATTACTCAGCCCATTAAAGGTACAGTTTCAAAGTCCGGTGGTAAAAAATCTTTAAACCATCTCCTGACATCCAAAAAAGAACGAGCAGAATTAGACATGATTACCGATCTCGAGCGAAATGATGTCGGAAAAATATGTAAATACGGTACTCTGAAACTGGCTAAAGAAAGGGAGATTCTCGAACTCAAAAACATCTGGCATACGTATTCACAGGTGGAAGGGCAGTTGGAGTCCGGACTTCAATTCAATGACATCATCAAGGCCATGTTCCCAGGTGGCTCAATAACAGGTTGTCCGAAAAAACGAGCAATGAAATATATTGAGAAGCTGGAGGGATTGCCGAGGAATATATTTACCGGGTCGATTGGATATATTTCCAATGGGTGCTCCATAGGTGCTCCAGTCGGGGATAAAGAAGCACCAATAGGAGCCCCAACGGAGCCCCAACGGAATAAATTAATGGATTTCAATATTTGCATTCGCACAGCCCTAATCCACAACAACTACATAGAATACTGGGCAGGCGGAGGCATTGTAGCTGACAGCAATCCGGAAAAAGAGTATGATGAGTGCCTCTTGAAAGCTGAACGCTTTCTTAGTACAATTTAATCGAGGGCTTTAGTATTTAACAGACTAAAGACATGATAATATCAATTGATGGCAAAATCACTGATGAGAAAAAGGCAAAAATTCCTGTAACAAGCGAGGCGTTTCTTTTTGGATATGCGGTTTTTGAAACAGTACGCACTTATAAAGGAAAGGTTTTTCGCCTAAATGATCATATGGCACGACTATATATGTCTGCGGATATTATGGGCTTTAAGCCTAAATGGTCCTTTAACAAAACTTATGCGGAAGTCAGTAAGGTTTTAGATAAAAGCGAATGGAAAGAAGTGAAAATTCGTGTGATTTTGTCAAAAAATCATCTTATCGTGACAGTTGAACAGTTAAAAGAGAAGCCTGCCAGTATGTATAAAAAAGAAGTCAAACTAGTATCCTTTCACGGCAAGAGAAATATCCCTCATGCAAAACAATTGTCAGACGCATTCTGCTTTTTAGCAAAACAGCATGCTCTTAGCTGTAAGGCATACGAAGCACTTCTTGTGGATACAAAAACTTATGTTCGCGAATGTGCCTATGCCAATGTTTTTTGGGTAAAAGATGGCCAGATCCATACTACAAATAAAGATATTTTATTTGGAATAACGCGTGAGACAGTTGTTGAGCTTGCGGATGGAGATTGTGTGTTTGAGGGCATAAAATATAAAAACATCCTCGATTGCGATGAGGTGTTTATCACGCAAACTACAAGCCGAATCCTTCCGGTCGTAGAAATAGATGGCCAAAGAATTGGCTCCGGCCGCCCAGGCCCCGTTACTAAAAAATTGATAAAGAAATTTGAGAAATTAGTGAAAAAATAAATTCATTTATCATTTAACATTTATCATTTATCATCTTGATGATGGATTTTTCAGAAACTCAAATCATGGGGGTGGTAAATGTAACGCCGGATTCGTTTTCCGACGGAGGAAAGTTTGCTGATCCCAAAGATGCCCAGCGTCAGATCCTCGAACTAATCAAACAAGGAACAGATATCATAGATATTGGCGGTGAATCCACTGGCCCCGGTTCAAAAGACGTCAGTTTGGATGAAGAAATGAAACGAGTTAAGCCGGTTATTGATTTTATTGAAGACGAGCGCCTGACAGACAAAGTCATATTTTCAATCGATACTTATAAGGCCAATGTTGCGGATTACGCCCTTCAAAAAGGATTTCAGATGGTCAACGATGTAACCGCTCTGCGGGGTGATCCGGATATAATCGACATTTTAACGTTGCATCAGCCTTACGTCATTCTTATGTATTCAAAAGATGACACGCCTCGCACAACTGACGAGTCAATTATTTACGACGACGTAATTGTAAGTATCAAATCCTTTTTTATTGATAGAATAGTTCAATTAATAGATGCCGGTTTTCCTGAAGAAAACATCATTATCGATCCGGGCATGGGAATGTTTATAAGTGCGAATCCGGACTATAGTTTTGAAATAATCGAACGTCTGCCAGAATTAAAACAGCTCGGTTATCCGATTTGCATCGGCGTATCCCGTAAGTCATTTTTGGGAGGAAAAACGGAAGATCGCGACAAAAAGTCTGTCGAATGGAGTTTAAAAGCTATCGAAAACGGCGCGGATATTGTGAGAATGCATAATGTTGATACATTAAAAAAAGCCCTAGTTTAGGGCTTTTAGTTAACAGTTTTTTAAGCAGCATTTTTACGCCATTTTCGTTTTTCTCTAGATTTAAGCTTACTAGATAGCTGACGATCAGCAGATGGCCTTTTTCGAAAGTCGTCATCATAAAAATCTACTTATAAGACTCTATCAAATTCCATTCTATCTAATTTTTGACCATTGGACCCTTTAAAACCTTGCCTTTCCCTGTCTAATAGATTGTCAAATTTTTCTTGTATATCTCCTTCTGGCGTTGAAGACTCTCCGCCAGCTGTAAATATTTTATCAGCCTCATGGCCTGATTCATTATGACCCAAATAGTCATGTTCTCTATTCCATCTGCTTAACTGCTCATTGGTATATACAAAAGTTCGTCCTAAGTCAGAACGATAGTTTCCAACAGCTTCAAATTTACGCCAATCTAATTGTTCTTCTGCAATCCATGGATTGCGATAGTTTTCATTGTTATTATTCATAGAGTCTAAAATATTAATAAGTTGAATAATTAAATACCATATTTTCTTATATTTGTCAAGGATAAAAAAGAAGGTAAATATAAACTAAAATAATCTCATCAGCATTGACAAAATCGATTATTTTGTTTATATTAGATTTCAGTAACCTCCTAATTTTAATGAGTGTTGAAACCGACAAAGCACAGGAACGTACCGGCATAGACGAAGAGCTTGATAAATTTTTTGCAAATCACGACCGTGATAATGCATTAAATCTACGTAATCAATTACCT
>JAUXFE010000054.1 GCA_030620215.1 Candidatus Peregrinibacteria bacterium | reverse complement strand
TTTCAATCCACGGAATTTTTTCTTCTAAAAATCGATCTGCCTGAAATTTCAACACAAAGCGCGGAATTGTGAGAACAACCTGAGGCTCTTCTGTATTGACCTGTAGGCGCAATCGTTTAGCACGTGAGCTCCGACGTACGGTAAGTGGGACCTGTTTATTATTTATTGTTATTGTCATTTCGTCATGTTGTCATTACGTCTTTTATTATACACAAAAATCCGATAAACTTATTTCAGTTATTTCTTAAACAAAAATAAAATGAATAAAGAAAATATAATTACTGAACTTAAGACTGCTATTCAGGTAGCACTTTTTAAGCATACGGATATGCATCATGTCGCTAGTGACAAGCATAAAACTCCATATGCTTTTTATATTATTATCGGTGCGGCGGTTCTTGGCTTAATTGGCCAACAGTTTTTTTCTGGATTTTTTAAGCCAACCCTTGGAATGGGAATTGGCATGGCTGTTATCCAGATTGTTATGACAATAGTCGGTATTTACGTTGTAAGCGTTATCGCAAAAAGTATTTTTAAGGGTCAGGCTAAGCATGATGAGTTTTTTAGAGTACTCGCTTATGGAATGATAGTAAGCTGGCTTACCATACTTCCTATGCTTGGATTAATTTCTGCGATTTGGGGGCTAATTCTTCTTTTTGTTATTCTTAAGGTGATTCACAAATTAACCACAGGTGGAGCTATCGGAACGATTATTGTCGGTTTTATTGTGATTGGTGTTATTTCCATGCTTCTTGCGCCTGTATTTGGTAAATTCGGGTTCGGTTATCAAATGAAAGGAAGCTATGACTTTGGAGGATTTGGCGGAGACCGGGGAACGATAGATATGGTTGATGAAGATACTTTTGAAATGAACATTGATACTGAAGATGGTACTGGTAACGTTAAAATGGATGATGGTAAAGTTACTATTACAGGACCTGACGGAGAAATGATGGAATTTAATATTCCTCAATAGAATCGTTTATCGTCTTACGTAGGTCGGTGCTCGTATCGTAAATCGTTTAACGTATGTCGTAACGATAAACGAAAAACGACCTACGATAAACGAAACGAGCCTCGACATACGATGTACGATTAACGATAGTAAGTATGCAAAAGAGACTCCCACCAAAACAAGGTTACGCTCGCTATGCGGATATTTATGATGAAAGCGAAAAATATTGGGACAGTTTTGAAAAAGGGTATCTGAATCCTTATATCGAATCGGTACAAGGTTTAAAAGTGCTTGATGCCGGGGCTGGAACCGGACGATTATCTATTAAACTTTATGATGCGGGGGCAAGAGTGACCGCGCTGGATATTTCTTCTGAAATGCTTGTTAAACTTAAGAAAAAAAATCCGGACATTGAATTAATAGAAGGTGATATGGAGCAAATGCCATTTGAGGATGAAAGTTTTGATATGGTTTTTTCTTCTCTTTCACTTGTGCACCTAAAAAAAGTGGATAAATTTCTGGATGAATGTTATCGAGTTCTAAAAGATGACGGAAAAATGGTGCTTGTGAATATTCATTATCGTAAACCCTTAATTTTAAGTGATGGTAGAGGAAAATACACCATCCAATGCTACAATCACTTCCCTCGACATGTCCGCGAAGCTGCAGAGAAACTGGCTTTTGGTGTGGAACACGAAATAATCGTCACCGAAGGGGATGATGTGTGGGTGAGTCAGGTTTTGATACTCAAAAAATAGCAACTACTACATTGCGTGTCTAAATCCATCTACAACATGATTGACGTCTTTTATTTGACTGCGTGAGTTTATTGCGGAAACAAATTGTAATTTTTCAAGCTTGTCGCCACCTTCTCTTAGGGTCATTTTTTCCTTTAATCCTATTTCATCTCTCATTATTCTGGCTGCCTCTTCATCACTATCTGACCTTTCAAATATCGGAGCTAACAAACATCTATATTCACCGAAGTGCTCCATTATTTCTTTGGGGTCATTAAAATCACAAACACCAAACGATGGCATTGCAAGTTCAGTAAACGATGGTGATAAACTTGGTCTTTCTGTGTTTGGTATGTCGGAGGCCATTAAATTTGTGTTATTTTTTCACTTTCTTTGTTAATTTAACACAAATTGATGATATTAGTCAAATTAATTACTGATTAAATTCAAAAATTCACTACGTGTATTTAAATTAGACCTGAATAAACCGGTGAAAGATGAAGTTGTTATTTCACAATTTTGCTTTTCAACACCTCTGGCCTTCATGCACAAATGACTGGCTTTAATAACTACTCCGACGCCTTTTGGCTTAAGTAAATCATTCAATGTATCGGCGATTTGTTTTGTCAGGCGTTCTTGATTCTGCAGACGACGTGAGAATATTTCGACCATGCGAGGCAATTTGGAAAGTCCGATAATTTTATTGTCCGGGAGATATCCAATATATGCCTTCCCAAAAAATGGAAGCATATGATGCTCACACATGGAATAAAAATCTATGTCTTTCACAATAATCATTTCGTCATACCCCTCATTATCAAAAACTGTGATTAGTTTTTTTGGATCTTTTTTATATCCGCCATATAGTTTTTCAAAACTTTTTGCGACACGCTTCGGAGTATCCACTAAACCTTCACGTTTGGGATCATCGATTTGTTCGATTAATTTTTTGACGAGCTTTTCTACTTCTTTATTGTTCATTGGGGATTGGAATTTAGGATTTAATTGGTTATTGCGTCATTGGTCATTGCGTCATTATAGGAACGGAGTGACTTCGTAATCATCCTCCAAATTCTCCAATACATACCTATACATCTGCCCGCTACGAGGATCTTTTAAGCTAGGGTCTAATTCGACTAGTGGTTCCAAAACAAAGCGTCTATCCATTATGTGGCGGTGTGGTATCTGAAGATGAGGAAAATCAACAATTTCGTTGTTATAAAGCAAAATGTCGATATCAATTTCACGTGGACCGATGTTGTTCTTTTTTGTACGGCCAAGATCTTTTTCCATCTGCTCTACTTCTTCTAGTAAATCATCCGGCTCAAGGGATGTTTCGATTTTTACAACTTGATTTAAAAACCAATTAGATCCTGATTCCGATTCAGGCCCTGTTTTATCGTCTGGATATTTTCTCTTTCTGGTTGTATGAGGCCATGGTTCAGTTTCGTAGATTTTGGACTCGGTAACAATATCAATTTCCGGATGATCGGCTAACTTTTCTTTCGCCGCACTCATATAATCCATACGGTCACCCATATTTGAACCGAGAGATAGGTAGGCGATGATTTTTAATTGGTCATTGGTCATTGGTCATTGGTCATTGTGTCATTCACCGGTGTAGATGGCGAATGAATCAGCTGTTTCCCATATTCTAATTTCGACTAATCCGGACAAATCCGGTTTTAACTGTTCCCATGCCCAAATACACATATTCTCTACGGACGCGTACTCGAGAGTATCATTAATAGTTGCATGATCCCATTTTTCGACTACTTTCTCGTTTACGACTTTTTTAATATCTGCAAAATCCATAACAAGACCGTTTTCTTTGGGCTCGCCTTCTATTACTACTCGCATACGATAAGTATGGCCATGCATATGCTCGCATTTGCCCTTGTAATCTTTTAAAAAGTGGGCGGAATCGAAGGTGAATTCTTTGGCGATTTTCACGAATGGATTAAAGATTAATGATTAAAGATTTAGGAGTTTTATCATACATATTTTTTTACCAAAATAAAACTTGACTTACAAACTTACCACGATATAATATTGAGCCAACCACTATTCTAACCCTCCTATCATGGAACGTTCCTCTACAATACCACCACTTCACACACCAGAAGGTGAAGCAAGAATATTAGATCCAAAGCATCCTGATTATGATCATAATCTTCTAGATGCTGTTCGAGGTGAAGCAATAATTCCTCCCAGTTTTGATGGTGGGGATAAGGGAGATTCTGAGATAGCCAATAATGTGGCCCTAATCCAGGCTCTTGGTGAGATGACAGAAAGTAGACGAGAAAATGCCAGAAAATGTATTTGTTCGGAATCTGCAACAAAGTCTGCATTTCAATCATATCCACCTCCTGATAAGAAGGGTGTGTTTGAAGATGCAAGTGAAAATCATAGTTTAGGAGATGATCCGTATAAAGCTGCAGCTTGGGATCATTTAGAAGAAGATGGTGTATCAGACCCTGAAGGTTATCGAGAACCTAAAGAGTTAACTGAAAGTGAAGCAGCGGATAAAGATTCAATCGTACCTCCCCTGGATGAAGAGGCGAAATTGGATGCGGATTCTGCAGAAATGGAAAAAATTGCAACAATTTTATCAGTAGTCGAAGAAATTGAAAGTAAACTTAAGGTAGATGCAATTTACAATGCTGTTGGTATGTTTAAAGGTGTTGAAGATATAGCAGTAATTGTAAATAAATTACTTGCAGCGGAAAACGACGATGAAGTATTGGCAATTTGTGAAGCTGAGGGAATTAGTCCTGAAGAAAAGAATGATGATGACTTAGAATCATAATCAAATATTCTATGAGACTGGATGATGACAAAAAACAATGGGAAATAGATTGCCCCAATACTCAGGTTGTTCCGGTTGCACCGGAAATGAATCCGGATGCTGACCCATCTGTACCTAATATTGATATACAAAGGCTCGTTGAAGAAGAGCGCAGAGGATGGGGAAAACAGGAAACGCCTCAGGCTAAGTTTTAACAATCAGGATTAATATAAGTCTTTTAAAAATCCTAGTTTTCGAGCATGCTTTCACCCATTACCTTCTTCACTCTTTTTTTAGTAACCATTAAATGGAATTTTTTCCATTCAGCGTCAATAGATACTCCTCCATCCATTGCGCTTCTTAGTAAATTCTCAATATATTCAATTTCATCATCCGTAATTTCCAGTGGATTCATACTTTCAATCCTCTTTTTCGCTTCTGTAAATGCTATTTTACCGATAATTGAGTGAAGATTTTTGGTGTCATAACGAGCTGTATCAAGAAGCCACATTAAATCACGTGCCTCATTAATTAACTCTTTTTCAATGGCATTTCCGCTTTTTTGATATTCCTCAATAAAATTAATTATTTCACCTATTCGTATTAACAAAATAAATTGATGTTCTCTTTCTGCTTGAAACATCACACCATCTTTATTTCTTACTCTGATCTTTTCTCTTATTCGCTCAGCTGTTATATTAGGAGGTAATTGATTACGTAGACTTAATGCATTATCACGGTCGTGATTTGCAAAATATCTATCAAGCTCTTCGTCTATGCCGGTACGTTTCTGTGCTTT
>JAUXFE010000026.1 GCA_030620215.1 Candidatus Peregrinibacteria bacterium | reverse complement strand
GTATAGGCCTCTTTTTCAATATCTCCGCCTTTGATTACTTCGACCATAGGAATGTCGAATTTTTTGGCGAATTCCCAGTCACGAGTATCGTGAGCTGGTACACACATAATCGCACCTGTTCCGTACCCCATAAGCACATAATCCGCTATCCAGATTGGAATTTCTTCGCCATTTACAGGGTTAATTGCGTAAGCACCAATAAATTCACCTGTTTTATTTTTATTCAGATCTGTTCGTTCTAAATCACTCTTTTTTAGGGCAAATTCCTTATATTTTTCCACCTTTTCTTTGTATTCGTCGGTAACTAGTTTATAGACTAGTGGATGTTCCGGTGAAAGCACCATATATGTAGCACCAAATAACGTATCTGGACGGGTTGTGTAAACGCGTATAACCTCGTCGGAATCCTTTACCTTGAAATCGACATCTGCTCCATAGCTTCTTCCAATCCAATTCTCCTGCATTATTTTAATTGGCTCCGGCCAATCCACGTCTTTTAGATCTTCAAGGAGACGGTCTGCATATTCAGTGATTTTAAGCACCCATTGGCGAAGCATTTTTTTAGTCGTTTCGGTGTGACAACGCTCACACTTGCCATCGACCACTTCTTCATTCGCAATACCAGTCATACAACCTGGGCACCAATTGATTGGTAATTCAGCCTCATATGCGAGACCTTTGTTGTAGAGTTGTAAAAATATCCACTGCGTCCATTTGTAGTAATCAGGGTCTGTTGTATCTACTTCCCTATCCCAATCGTAACTAAAGCCGATTGATTGAATCTGCTTTTTGAAAGTTTTAATGTTTTCTTCTGTAATTTTGTTTGGATGCTGACCGGTTTTAATAGCATAATTTTCGGTTGGCAGGCCAAAAGCATCCCACCCCATTGGGTGAAGGACATTAAAGCCTTTCATTCTTTTGTATCTACATATGATGTCCGTAGCTGTATAGCCCTCAGGATGGCCTACATGAAGCCCTGCTCCGCTTGGGTATGGGAACATGTCGAGGACGTAGTATTTTTCCTTCTTTTTGTCGACTTCTGCCTTAAATGTCTTATTTTTTACCCAATATTCCTGCCATTTGGGTTCTATTTTCGAGGGGTCGTACATTTTACGTGAGGTTATTGTGATTTTTACTATTCGATATTCGTAATTTGTAATTAGTAATTCGTAATTTTTTAAGTATATAGCCGTAAGTAATTACGGCAATACATAAACTTATTAATAAATTAAATTTTTTATTACATTTAAGTTTATATATTAATTACTTTATTGCTTATAAAATTACAAAATTAGTTAATTGACTGTTTCGAGTAATCAATTCTGTTGTTCAAAATTCTATTTATCTAACATTAATTACTAAGAATTACAAATTACTAATTACGAACATTATTCTAAACGATTACTGAAATAACATCAAACCCTTGCAATTATGTTAATAATATGTTATAATATACTTATCAACCTTAGAAATTATTATAAAACAAAAATAAATTATGTCTATATTAGGAAGACGGAAAGATTCACCTTCACAAAATCCCCCACCCTCACGTGAAAACCCAAAAGTCAGTGGCACTGATATAGTTAGGCAAAATCGTGAAATTTTCAATGCACCTCCAAGCTTGATGGAAAAATATGCTCTGACTAGAAACGGCAGAAAAAAAGTCGATGGAACATTAGGCAGTATTGGCTAAGGAAGGATCATCAAAATCACTCCAATCTAAATCATCTTGTTTAACAACTGCATTTTGGTCGAGATAATATTTATTTGCAATTACTTTGGCATTTATTGTGGCTCGCATTGTTCTGATAAGCGTACCAAATAAATATTCCATTTTTAATATTGATGAATGATCTTCAAATTCTTCATCAACTTTACGTACGCCATTTTCACCTTTTGGAACATATTTACCTATACCCGATGCCAAGCTACCAGCCCTATGTTCAAAACCAGTTTTTGTAAGCCTGAAAATACTGTCTTGTAATTTTCTTGTCGGAATATTTGATGACAACATGCCATCTATCATATTAATTTTTTCAATTTCCAAATTATGATTTCCTTCCTCCGGATCTCTTTGAAATTTAGTAAGATCTTTTTTATCAAAAATCCCTGATATTTCCTGAGTAGTATCATTTTTTATTTTTCCATATTCCTCCGACTTAGCCTTTAAATGATAATCACTTACAACTTGTTTGCCGTATTTCATTTGCTCTAATAATCTTTCAAGATCTTGTGCTAATTCTTCATTATATTCATCCCCGACCATAAGATAATCCGTTCCGCGTGATTCGACCTTAGCTACTATTACAGCCAACATTTCAGTTAATTCATCGGCATGTTTACGTAAAGTATCTACAAATCTACCCCCCATAGATTCCCGTAATTCCAAAAGCCTGCCATAATCATCCAAGTCAGTTTGAACTTCACTTTTTAATTCTTTTATTTTTATCGCAAGTTTTTCAAATCTCAAAGCTGCAACGGGGAGAGATTGCTCATGAACTCTATGGCACCTTTTCGCTGCTTCTATGTCTCTTTCATCTTCCCCTTTTTGTTTCATCTGTTCAATTACTCTAGTGCGATGACCCTGTGCAAGGTGAAACATTTCTGCAGATAGGTCGCCACTGATAAAACCCGGCTCAATTTGTACTCTTAAACCATGCTCCTTTCTGGCAGCTTTATGCAGTGCATTTTCGATTGTGTCCGGAACAACTTCTGACATATTTTGTTTTTGTTTTTAGGGTGGCCACTTTCTAAGACAGTCTACAATAAATTTCTTTTATGTGCAAATTTTTTGTTCAAGGATTTATTATGTCCGATTGTTAAAAACTTGATTTATTTATGAAAATATGGTATAATAATAGTTGTTAAGAAATAAAAAATATAAAATATGATAAATAGACCCTCTCAGACCCCCTCATCTCCTCCAAACAGAATAAGAAGACGTCATAGATTAAGAGATAATATAAATAGTACAAGAAATGCTATTTCTGCAAGCTCACCTGGCATTGAAGGTATAAGCCCGAAAAAAACAATAGGTATTTTTAGAAATATATTTGGTTCTATTGTTTAACAATACCCAGGGTTCCGCTTATATTATTGCCCCCACGAATTATACGAAATGCCTTGTCGAACATGGAATTCACATGCAATAAAGGATGGATCTGTTCATCTTTGTCTTCTTTATATTTAATTTCTTCTTCGATCATTCTGTAATTTAATTCATACAAATGATGCATAATGCCTTTTATAAGCATTAGTACTTTTAATTTAATTGCATCCATATTTTCATTTCCAGCTACTCCCTCAAAAATTGATCTTAATCTTATTCTTTCATACATACATGCGACTTCTTCAGCTTCAAGTAAAGTTAGATTATCTTCATCTTCAATTTCTATTAAATTAAAATAACCGTCAATTTCCTCATCGCTAAGATCCGGGGATTCGTTTACATCTAAATCTGCATACTCTTTATGCTGTGCGCCTATCCCCCTATCAACATCTTCTGCAAATCTAAGCTTTGTGGATAATTCCCTCATGTCATTTAGAAATTCTTCTGAATGTGAATACCCTTGAGCCAAATAAAAATAACCTCTTTCATTTATTTTATCCGCTATTACACTTATGCTCCTGAGTACATCGGGGAAGTAATAATTCAATGTATTTTTTATATCATCAGGTAAAGCATTTTTTAATTCCCTTATCCTTTTTTCTGTTCTTAAGCCGATCTCAACCGGGGCATCTTCACCCGTAGCAAAAAAGAGTTCTTCTTCATCGGAATATTTAGGTTCTGTTGTGTTCATATGTGAATTATGTTCATCACCCATTCTAAGTAAAAACATTTTTTTCGTTATAACACTGTTGCACCTTAATCTTATATCCAGCGCTTCCTGAGATAGTTTTACTGTTAAATTACCAGGGGGTAATTCTATTTGCCCTAAAAAACCCTCATCTGTACTGATTAATTCATAAAATTCTTCAAGCTGTTGAATATTATCAGTTCCTATGTCAAATTTTCTGTTTTTCTCTAAAAAAATTTGCTCTCTGACGGCAAAAGCCAATTGCTGTCTAAGAGGACTTAACTCATTAAAACATTCTTCTTCTGTATCTATAACTCTTTTTTGGTTTGCATGTTCAATGCTTTCTGCTAGTGGGCTGTTCTTTATATCCGGCACAAAATTACTTAGTAAAAAAATAAGCTAGAGTAAAGCTTAGCTTATTTTATATATATATGTAAATTGTTTTTTGAATTATTTTACAACACCGCTCTTGTGATGATGCCTCTTAACTTCAACCCTTTTTATCGCCTCAAGAAGTTCTTTTACTACATCTTTACCGCCCAATCCAAATGCAAGACCACCGGCAATGGTAAGCATTGCCACGAATCCGATAAACAATGTCTGAATTAAAATTTCGGCAATGTCCAGTTCTGATAATGCGGCTAATATTGCAAAAGTTATAATTGTTCCTTTAGATGCTATCCCAAGCACATTAGCTGTGTTGGATTTTGTGAAACTAAGAGAAGTCGAAATAAGAGATTGTATTGTATTACCAATACGAATACCAACAAGCATAATAAATATAGCGATGATTATTTCCGGCACATAGCCAATAACCTTACTTAAAAAGTCAGCAATTTGAGTCAGTTTTGCAACTTTAGTCGCTTCAATAAAGAAGAGGAAGATTAAATATCCCTTAATACCCTTTGCAATCACATGAGAAGATGATTTTTTTGATTTTATACGCGCAAGGAAATGCTCAAGCCCTAATTTCTCTGAAAGCCATTCCAGTTTTAGCTTTTTAGACATACTAATAATCGCTCTGGAGGTAAGCTCAGCTAATATACAGCCAAAAAGGAAAAGTGCAATCGCGCCTAAAATATATGGAGCATGTTCTATAAAACTATCATATCTTTCGCGAATCGCAGTTGCGATGTTATTTGTGATGCTTACAAAAATGTTTTCCATATTTATTTTTACATATATATTATACCAAAAATTCGGCTAGAATACAAGGTGTAGACTATGAAATCTTGCTTTTTTAACCGATAAATTATAGACTTTCTTAGCAATATGGCGAACGTAGCTCAGTTGGTTAGAGCGTCCGGTTGTGGTCCGGAAGGTCGTGGGTTCAAGACCCATCGTTCGCCCCAGTTAATATCGATTTACGTTGGCGTTGGCGAAAAGCGTATCGTCTAACGTCTAACGTCTAACGTAACGCAAGACGCAAACGATTAACGATAAGTATATGAGAATACTAGTTACAGGAGGCGCCGGTTTCATCGGCTCCAACTTTATCCGTTACATGTTAGGCAGTTATCCCACTTATCAGATTATAAATCTGGACAAACTGACATACGCCGGTGATCTGAAGAATTGTGAGGATTTTAGTGATAATTCGAATTATGAATTTGTCGAGGGTGATATTACGGATAAAAGGCTGGTGGATGATCTGGCTAAAAAAGTGGATGTTATTGTGAATTTTGCCGCTGAAACACATGTGGATAACAGTATTGAAAATCCGACGGAGTTTTTAAAATCCAACATAATCGGAACTCAGGTTTTATTGGATTCCGCGAAAAAATATGGTCATGATCGATACATACAAATTTCGACTGATGAGGTTTATGGTGATATTAAAGAGGGTATGTTTACAGAAGAATCACCTCTTAAGCCCAGTTCTCCTTACGCGGCCTCAAAAGCGGCTGGGGACATGTTATGTTTAGCTTATAAAAGGACGTATGGAACACCGATTATTATCAGCCGCTGCTCTAATAATTACGGGCCATATCAGTATCCGGAAAAACTTGTCCCGTTTTTTATCAAAAAACTGTTGGCCGGCGAAAAGGTACCGGTTTATGGTGAGGGATTGAATGTGAGGGATTGGTTACACGTTCGCGATCATTGCAGAGCTGTTGATATGATTTTGCATAAAGGGAAAATCGGGGAGATCTATAATATCGGAGCAAATGAGGAGCATTCGAATTTGGATATTACCAAGCGAATACTTGAAGCTTTAGGATTAAAGGATGATAGAATTGAGTTCGTGAAGGATCGTCCCGGTCATGACATACGTTATGCTGTGGATGCGGGTAAAATCAGAAAAGAATTGAGCTGGGAACCGGAAGTGGAGTTTAAAAGTGGATTTGGAGGAGTAGTTGAGTGGTATCGTGAAAAATTCCAATGATCAAATCCCAAATTCCAAACAAGTTACAATAATCAAATTTCAAAATTCAAACATTGTCGGAAATAATTCAATAGTAATTCAAATTAATTTGAACTTTGGATATTGAATATTGTAACTTGTTTGGAATTTGGTGCTTGGAAATTGGAAATTAAAATTTTTAACAAAATTTTCATATGTGTGGAATCTTCGGATATCTAGGGCCTAAAGAAAACAGTCTTGAATTAGTAATAAAAGGACTGCAAAAACTCGAATATCGAGGTTATGATTCGTGGGGCGTTGCTACGGATATGGATGGGAAATTGTTTATAGACAAAAAAATAGGCAAGATTTCTGATGCTAATTTAGATGATTTCAAAGATAAAAAATCAAAATTCGCAATAGGCCATACTCGTTGGGCAACGCATGGAGGAGTGACGGACGTAAATGCCCATCCACATTTCAGTCACGACAAAACGATAGCCGTTGTACATAATGGAATAATCGAGAATTATGAGGAGCTTAGGGAAGAGCTTGGTAAAGAGAATTTTATTTCTGATACGGATACTGAGGTTATTCCACAGTTGATTGCTAAATACAGGAAGGACAATAGTTTTAAAGATGCTGTATTTAAGGCTGTTCAAAAGCTAAAAGGACGTTATGCGATTGTAGTTATGAATGTTGGTGAGAATTATCTTATTGCCGCTCGCCGAGGATCGCCTTTGATTGTCGGAATTGGAGATGGTGAGTATTTTTTGGCATCGGATATTCCCGCATTTTTGGAATATACCCAAAATGTGAATTATCTGGATGATGATGAAATGGTGATTGTAAATGATGGTGTGAAATTTGTAAATTTGACGACCGGGAAACCTGTTGAAAAACGTCTGATTAATATTGACTGGAAGGCGGAAAGCGCAGAGAAAGGAGAGTTCGATCATTACATGCTTAAAGAGATAATGGAGCAGAAAGAGACGATTTTAAGGGCAATTAATCAGGATACTGATGAGATTATGTATATCGCGCAAAAAATAAAAGAATCCAGAGGATGTTTTCTTGCAGGAGCCGGAACAGCCGGTAAGGTTTGTATGGCTGGAGAATATTTCTTTTCTATTATTGCCAAACGCCATGTAAATTTTGCACCCGCATCGGAATTCCCAATTTATCACCACTTTCTGCGACCGGAAAGTTTGCTGATCGTTGTTTCACAGAGTGGAGAAACAGCAGATGTTCTGGAAGCAATGGAATCAGCCAAAGCAAAAGGCTGTAAAGTATTATCGATTGTGAATGTTGAGAGTTCAACAATTGCGAGACAGTCGGACTTCTCACTTCATATCAAAGCCGGACCGGAGAAAGCAGTAGCTTCTACAAAAGCCGCGAGCTCTCAGATGGCACTCTTCCTTTTGGTTGCAACAGCGATGATTGGAGAGTTGCAGGAAGGCCGAAGACAACTTGCAGAGGTGGCTTCAAAAATAAATGACATGCTGAATCCGAGATTTCTGACCTACATTAAAAAAGTAGCGGAGAAGATCAAAGATCAGGAAAATGCCTACATAATCGGTAAGGCGGAAAATTATCCAATGGCTTTGGAAGCCGCGATTAAAATACAGGAGGTTTCTTATGTTCACGCCGAAGGTTTTGCAGCCGGTGAACTTAAGCACGGACCGATTGCATTAGTTACGAAAGGGACGCCTTGTGTTTCACTCGTTGCAAATGATGAGGTAAAACAGGATATAATCAACAACACCCTCGAACTAAAAGCTCGTGGTGCACATATAATCGGCATCAGCCCGGATAAACACGATGTGTTTGACGATTGGATCAAGGTTCCGGATGTGGGAATAGCCTCCCCTCTCGTAAACATCATCCCTATCCAACTGCTTGCTTATAACATTGCGGTAC
>JAUXFE010000035.1 GCA_030620215.1 Candidatus Peregrinibacteria bacterium | reverse complement strand
AGAATCAGAAATCTGAATTCCGAAATCAGAAATATTTTAGCATTCAATTGATAAAACCCACAATTTGTGCTAAAATATATAGATAATATTGAATTTTTTATGAACCAATTCTACAGAAAACCAGAGGTTACATCACAATTAACACAAGTTACACCTGAAGTGGGGACAAAAAAAGCTCTAAAAGGGCTTGAATTGACTATGCAAAGAACTACTGAAGGCTTTAAAAAAATGTTTAAATGGATTGGAGACTTTTTCACGAAAGGAGAAAATGCAAAGTTAAAACAGGGCGTATTTGGAGCATGTGTTGGTGCCTTTGCTTTGGCGACAGCATTGGACATAAAAGATAAAATGCCCAAAAAACCAAAGAGCAAAAAAACAAGAGCCGAGCTAAAAGAAGAAATTGAAAAACCAAAAAAAACAAAAGAGGAATTAAAAGAAGAAGTTGAAAGAAAAAAAGTAACCGATCTTGATGAGAGAATAAAAAGAGAGGAGGAAGAAGCGATAGAAATACCTTCTGATTTCGAAAAAATCAGAAAAGACAAATCGCTTAGTAAAGCCGAAAAGATTGTAAAAGTAGCACATCTCACAGAAAAAAGAGGGTTGGTAAGAAAAAATTGCTGGGATTTTGTAGCTAAAGTTTATAAACTTGCAGGTTTTACAAGAGGCCCGGCTATTTTTAATACAGTAAAAACATATGGAAAAGAGAAAAACTGTGGAAAAAATTGTGCACCAGATAATGTATTAGACAAACTCGAACCCGGAGACCATATATTCGTAAATAACAAAAACAAAGCAGACGATCATGGTAATCACAGTGTTATTTTTTTGGGTTGGAAAAACAAAAGCAAATATGAAGCAAAAACAATGGGGTATTGGGCATTAAAACAAAAATTCAGTGAAAGTAACATAATATTAAAATATGTGCCAGGTGAGGAATTAGCAAAAATGTCTAAAAAGGAAAGACGCAAAGTACAGCCGGTAACTAAAATAACGAAACCGGTTTAATGGTGGGCCTGGTCCCGCCTTGGCGGGACGACCAATCGATTAATGGTGGGCCTGGTAAGAATCGAACTTACGACCAATCGGTTATGAGCCGACTGCTCTAACCACTGAGCTACAGGCCCATGTTTTTAAAGATATAAGAAAAGATCGTAATAAAGATATACGAGTTGGGAGATGTTTTCAAGTTTGAAATAATGACATTTGAATCTTTTTTGTTATACTCATATAGACTTAAAAACAAACAACATGCTCGACGAATACCTACAATTTGCTCAATCTTTAGCCAAAAAGGGCAGTAAAATCCTTTTGGATAATTTTGGTAAATTAGATGAATCCCAAATCAGCAATAAAGGTACTCATGACGTAGTTACAGAACTGGATAAAGAAGTAGAACGGATGTATGTGGAAGCAATTAAAGAAAAATATCCAGATCACGGAATAATCGGCGAAGAGGGTACGTCTGAAAATCCAGATCAGGAATTAGTTTGGGTAATCGACCCATTGGACGGAACAAGGAATTACACCATTCAAGTCCCCTTTTACGCTACAACTATCTGTTTAATGCAGGATAATAAACCTGTCGTATCAGTGATTTATGTACCTTCTATTGATAAAATGTACTCCGCGACAAAGGATGGAGGAGCGTTTGTAAATGAGAAACAGATTCATGTATCGGACACCGATGAACTTTTAAAATCATCAGTTCTTTACTGTCATAAGGCCAAAGAAGAATTAATTAAAAACGCTGAAAAATATGCAGTTAAACTTAAATTGGCTGCTTACGGCGCGGATAGATTAAAATCCGCCGGAGCCGAAATGGGACTAGTGGCAGAAGGGCTATGTGAAGCCTATTTGCTGGACGGTCTGCCGATCTGGGATTTGGTCTCAGGCGTGCTTTTGATTAAAGAAGCCGGCGGACGTATTACAAATTTTGCCGGAGAGGAGTGGAAACCGGGAGATAAGAATATTTTACTGAGTAATGGTAGTGGAATACATGAAGAAATACTTAAAATCATTTCTGAGTCTTAAGTCCTAAGTCTTAAGGAATAAGCTGAGTCCTAAGCCTAAGACTACTTAATCCTTACTCCTTAATCCTTAAAGCTTATCAAGATATGATATAATTCCCCCGACATAATTAAACACAAACAATGTCCAACCTAACAGATATAAAAACAGGTGCAATTGTAAAAGTAAACGGAGATCCTTTCCTTGTTACAAAAAACCAATTCATGCGTAAAGATGCAGGAAAGCCTGTTATGCGTACAAAGTTAAAAAACTTAAAGACCGGGAACACACTTGATAAAACTTTTTTAGCCGGTGAATCTTTTGAGTTCGCGGAAATCGAAAGAAAAAAGTGTCAATATTTGTATAAAGATGGGCAGGAAGCGCATTTCATGGATAATGAAACATTTGAACAATTTACACTTCAGGTTGATGATATATCTGATGCATTGAAATTTCTGAAAGATGATGAAGAAGTTCATGTTACTTTTTACGAAAGCGAACCAATTGGAGTTCAGGCACCAATAAAAGTTACTCTTGAAATAACCGAAACAACACCGGGTGTTAAGGGTGATACAGCATCAGGAGGAAGTAAACAGGCAACGGTAGAAACAGGCGCAGTGATTATTGTTCCATTATTTGTAAAAGAGGGTGACAAAGTTGTGATTAATACAGATACAGGAGATTATGACAGCCGAGCGAATGAATGATTTTTGTAATTAGTAATTTGTAATTTTCTAGGCAATTGGTATTTGGTTTTAAGTTCTGAGTTAAACAATAATTATTAAAAACGAAATTAAATTTACTTTTATAATTAAATGCGTAGCTTAAAGCTATAAACTAATAATCTAAATATAATTAAAAAATTAATTTAATTTATAAGTATTTTAGGTTTACTTATAACTCATGGCTTAAAACTTATAACTGCCAGAATTACAAATTACTAATTACAAATTACAATCTAAATGATCAAAAAATTAATAAAATCAACGGCTTTACTAATTATTTTCTTTCTATTGCCAATGACAAGTTTCGCGGATAACTATTGCGGAGACGGTGTTCAGAATGAAGATATGGGGGAAGAATGCGATGACGGGAATTTTATAAACAGAGACGGCTGTAGCAGTTATTGTATTTTGGAAGACATGGATCCGCCCGAAATATCATCGGTATCAATTGCACAAGACGCAACCGATATACCCACAACTACTACTAAGTTTACAGTTACATTTTCAGAACCGGTAGATCCGGCAACAATCAATAATAATACAGTAAAACTAAAACAATCTATTTATGAACTGGATACCGATTTAACACTGGATTCAGGCGGTACGAATCTGACCATAGATTCAAACGAGGATCTATTTGGTGAATTAAGGCATTCTATAATTATAACAAATGTTAAAGACATACCAGGCAATAAAATGCCGGAACTTTTTGTAAGAAGTTTTTATACCGGAGAATTTATCGATCATACACCTCCTTATATAAAGATGAAACCCGAAGGCGGAGAGCATCATGTAGCCCAATCTGTAACTTTTTCAGCCTACATCGATAGTTCGATCATAGGCGAAGATTATATCGATAAAAGCGCGATTATTTACTACACGTTAGATGGGTTATACCCATCAACTGACAGCGCAAAGTACAAAACGTCAATTTCAATAAAAGATAATACTGTACTTAAATACTTAGGAATAGATGGGGAAGGAAATAGAACTGATGTAGTAACCGAAATTTATGAATTCTCATGTGGAGAACGGTTAAATGCCAAAAGCGTAACCCCTTACCCTGAATGCAGAATCGAGGAATGTGTATACGGTAATGATCTAAAAAATAATGTATGCGTCATACATATGGGGGAAATTGACGATTACAAAGCAAACGCCGCCACAGCACCTCTTTTCGGCTCAGATACGCCAATGATAATCAGTACAAAACCTGCGTTATATATAACACCAGAACACAATGGTCTGATCCCCCGTCCTATTATATTTAAAGATCTGGAACGCGGTACGATTATAGAATTTGAACGTAATACTAAGATAACGAAAAAAGACGGTAGTGATTTTTCTGGCTATATAAAGCCACCAAGCAGTCTTTATATGAAAAATTATCCTATTCACTTTGGTTACACATTCAAATCTATATTCGAATTTAAGCCCTATGGCGAAGATGAACTTTTCTTTGATCCGCCTTATAAAATTTCAATTCCCTTTTCAGATAATTTTAATATAGGCGAACCGGTTACGATATTCACTTTTGCACCTGAAACAGAGCAATATACAGTTTATGATACCGATATGATAACCATAAACGATACCGATAGGATGGTAACTATAATTGCTGACAAAACCAATGCATTTTTTATAGCTCAGGAGGGAAAAAACTTTAATAGAATCGTTTTTACGGATACTGTCGGTCATTGGGCTCACAGCTATATCGAAATGTTATATCGTATGGATATAGTTAAAGGGCGTGATCTGGGTATTTTTGCCCCTGATGATATCTTAACCAGAGCCGAATTCATAAAAATCGCACTAAAATCTATTGGTGAAGAAATAGACCTTTATAAAGAAGTGGAAAAAGCTCCTTTTAACGATGTACCCCTTTACGCATGGTACGTGCCATATATAAAACGAGCAAAAGAAATAGGCCTGGTCCACGGTTATCCCGATGGGACATTCAAGCCGGACCAGCCAATAATAAAGGTCGAAGCTATTAAAATTCTAATGACTGCTTTTGAATTTGATTTAGAAGATGTCGGCGAACGAACAGATTCATTTAGAGATGTGGATACATCGCAGTGGTATTACCAATCCGTACACTTTGCCATAGAAAACGGCTTAACCGATGGAAGACGGCTTTCCAGCGGAACTATTGCAGATTATGCATTTGACCCAGCGTCAAACATGACAAGAGCAGAAATGGCAAAACTGGCTGTTAAGACCATAGAATTAGACGAAGAACTGCAAAATAACTAAATTTGCTTAAAATAGCCCAAAACCCTTGTATTTCAAGCGTTTTTTTGGTATAATATATAGATATAACTGCTACGCGTAGACCTGGCTACCGCCGTGGACCTGCGAGATTACTCGCGTAAACCTGGCTCCGCCGTGGTAAATAATAAAAACCACGCGTAGCAGACCCACGCAAAGCAGGCCCACGTTTGTACTCAAACAGGCCCACGCGTAAGCAGCCCCACAACGAAGTTAGAAATATGTTACAATACAAAATCCCACAAGAAGTAGGCATCGCAGACAAAATAGTCGGACCATTCAGTCTCCGGCAACTGATCATAGTCGCAATCGGCGTGGGAATAAGTTATGTGCTTTTTGCGATAACATCGAAATTATACGAATTAAACATATTAGAATATATAATAATCGCATTACCGGCATTGATCGCAATTGCCGCAGCGATGATCAAAATAAATAATATTCCGCTTCCTAAATTCGTACTTCTCGCATTGGAATTTGCGATAAAACCAAAAAAACGTATGTGGGATCATCGTGGTATTTCAGCTATTGTGGCACCGGATTTAAGTGAAAAAAAATCTGCAACAGAAAAAGCTGTAATAGAAGAAAAAGGAAGAAACGATGTTAATTTAGAAGATTTAAGCCGGGTACTTGATTCGGGTGGATTTGAACATGTTGAAGAAATTAAACATGAGGGCATTGATCAGGCAGAAGATGATAATTTAATGATTGAAGCGTTTTTCGGCCATAAAGAAGGCACAGGCGCAAATATATGGGCACGAACAACAAAAGACAAATCAGCTTATAATAGAAAATTAAAACTACTTTCTGAACTTCCTATGACTGAGGTAAAAGCATTGAAAGAAGTAAAAGAGCAAATCGAATTAATAAAAAAGGAGGAATCAAAAGCAGTACCGCCTGTTCCGACAATAACAGAAACAAAACCAAAAGAATCAGCTGTTAAAACAGAGATCACACCTCCAAAACAGCCTGTCACACCAAAACCAGAAAAGCCACTGTATAAGCAACCGGATAAGCAAACGGATAAGCAACCGAATAAGCCATTGGATAAGCAAACGGATAAGCAACCGAATAAGCCATTGGATAAGCAATTGGATAAGCCATCGGATAAGCAGCCGGATAAGCCATTGAATAAGCAACCGGATAAGCCATTGGATAAGCCATTGGATAAGCAACCGACTCCACGCGAAGCAGAAAAAGACACAAGAAAAAGAAGGCGCAGAAAAAAGAAACCTAAATTCGCTCAACCGGTACGCCCAGAAACTCAAATCGACTCTACTCAAAAAAAGAAACCGGTTAACCTAATACAAAAAGAACAACAAAAACCTATCCCAAAAGATGAAAAACCTATCACAGGCAATATCATAGTTTCTGACCGTTCGGACACGAGCTCACAACCAAGTGTGGCTCAGGCCCAAAGAGAACAAGTCAAAGACACTAAGCCTGCCACAGACACTAAGTCTCCCGAAAGTGTCAAAGAAGCCAAGCCTGAAAAAAAACAGGAAGACAAAGGCGGTGAAATTCATCTCGAAGAATTACAAAAGGGAGAAATAGAACTTAACCTCGATTAACATGGCTGATACAAAAACAAAAGAACAAGTAACGGATAAAACCGTTAAGCAGAAAAAAGGCAGTCCATCTGTCAGCACACAGATATATCTCAACATTGCTGAGATCAAAGACGGTGTTATTGTGCTTAAAAACGGTGGAATACGTGCTGTTCTGCAAACAAATAGCATTAATTTCAACCTTAAATCCGAAGACGAGCAAAATGCTACGATTTATTCATTTCAAAGCTTTCTGAATTCAATCGATTTCCCTGTACAGATAGTCATTCAATCAAGAAAATTAGATGTGGATAAATATATAGAAAACGT
>JAUXFE010000019.1 GCA_030620215.1 Candidatus Peregrinibacteria bacterium | reverse complement strand
GCAGGGAGGGATGTTTCTAGTTGTGATATGCCAAAAGCGGATGTAATCATGTCATCTGTCTTATCTTTGTCCTCATGCGGAGCATGATCTGTCACAATCGCGTCGAGTGTGCCATCTTTCAATCCTTCTATGACGGCTAACCGATCCTCTTCGGTTCGAAGCGGTGGATTGACTTTGGCCTGTGAGCCGGATTTCAAAACTTCATTTTCTGTCAGACTAAAGTGATGAGGTGTGGCGTCTGCTGTGATGAGTCCGGACTCCATTTTAGCTTTGCGAATCAGATCCACCGATTCCTTTGTGCTCAAATGTGTGAAATGGGCTCTTGTATCTACTTTTACAGCGATTCGGATGCCTCGCTCTACAGCTTTCCACTCCTTTTCATTTGGTTGTCCGGGGACGCCCAGTTCCTGGCTGATTTTACCCTTATTTACCACTCCATCCGGGGTGATATTCATCATTTCGGAATGGGTCATGACTATTAATCCCAATCCTTTGGCTTTGTGATAGGCTTCTTCTAAAATCTTTTCATCATCCACATCAAATCCGTCATCGGTAATCATTTTTATACCCATATTAGGATATTCATCAATTACTGCTAAATCTTTACCTTCGAGGTGTTTTGTTATTGCTCCTACAATGTGGACGTTAACGCGGGCGTTTTTAATAAGTTCTAGGTATTTTTGAATTATTTCAACTGAATCCAGTTTCGGACTTGTGTTTGGCATGCAGAAAACAGTCGTCACACCTCCTTTTCTCGCCGCTTTTGTACCAGTTTCGATTGTCTCCTTTTCGGATTGCTCCATATCTCTTAAATGTACGTGTAGGTCGATTATACCGGGAATAATTAATTTACCGGTCATATCATTTACATTCATACCGTCTTCTGCCTCTATTTGGCCTATTTTTGCGATTTTATCGTTTTCAATCAAAATATCGGTTACTTCATCCCGATTTGTTTCGGGGTCGATTATTCGGCCGTTTTTTAATAAAATAAGACTCATATTTTCCGGTTGTTTATCCTATGGCCTATCCCATGGTCCATCCTATAGCTTATCCGATTGCAGCTATTGGATTAGCTATGGATTAGCCATGGATTAGCTATGGATTAGCTATTGGATTAGCTATTGGATTAGCTATTGGTAATAATTTTTCGAAAGGTTTTTAAGCAGTGCCATTCTCATATAAACCCCGTTTTCGGCCTGCCTGAAGCATGCGGACTGAGGCATATCGTCTACATCCGGCGTGATTTCATCAACTCGAGGCAATGGATGTAAAATTCGAAGTGATTCTTTGCCCATTTTGACAATTTCCGGAGTTAGAACATATGCTCCTTTTAATTTGTCATACTCAGCTTTACTTTCAAATCTTTCCTGTTGGATTCTTGTCATATATATGACGTCAATTTCCGGCATAGCTGATTCAAGGTCTGTTGTTTCTACGAATTCAATATCTTTTTCTTCCAGCATTTTTGTGTATTTTTCTGGTACTTTCAATTCTTCAGGGCTGATATAAATGACTTTAGTCGGTTTGTATAAACAGAGGATGTAAGTCAGCGAGTGGACTGTTCTCCCATATTTCAAATCTCCTATAAAAGCGATTGTCTTTCCATCAATTCCTCCTGATTCACGTTTAATGGTGTAGATATCAAGTAATGATTGGGTAGGATGCTGATTTGGTCCATCTCCCGCATTTATAAAGGGCTTTTTGGTGTATTTTACTGCTTCATCAGCTGAACCAGCTTCCGGATGCCTCATTACAATGATATCTGCATATTTTTCTACAGTTCGAATAGTATCTGCCAGTGTTTCACCTTTGGCTACAGAAGATGTTTTTGGGTCAGCAATTGTGATAACAGAAGCACCAAGCCTATGTGCAGCTGACTCAAATGACAGTCTGGTACGAGTGCTTGGCTCTAAAAATAGAGTCGCACAAATTTTTCCATTTAAATCATCAGTATTTTTATTGCGCAATCCTTCCGCTTCTTTCATATAAAAATCGACTTCCTCTCTGGTCAGGTCAGCTGAAGTTGTTAATTGTGTTCTTTGCATATGATTGGATTTTATTTTGTCTTGTCTATTCTATTACAAAAATACTAATTACAAAATTGAAAATTACAAAATTACAAAATTAGTTCCGGTGTTTCGTGGCTTCGCCAGCGCGTTTGTGTCTATATAAAGTATATATTATTAAACGTTAATCGATTCATTCTCCGTAGTAACTATTGTTACATCTTCGTAGTTCACAAAGTTTTGTTGCATCAAAGCCCAAACTACGAAGGATGAAAGCCCATATCGCAATACGATAGATGTTAATAGGTTCAAATAACGTAACGTTATGCTAAAGCTACATTAATTTTGTAATTTTCAATTTTGTAATTTTGTAATATAAGTTTTGACTTGCATATAGATTGGTTTTATATATAATAGTGAACCTTTGTTATAACCCCTCCTAAAATGACTGAAAAACATGATGAGCCTACATCTATAGAAGTTGCTGACGCTATTTTAAAAGAAGATGTTGTTGGCAGAAATCAAACTGTCGATCGACATGGTGCAATGGGTCAGACCAGAGAATACTTAAGATACAGGCTTCGAAGGCTTGCAGGGCTTGATTCCAAAAAAGCAAAAGAACTTTCCAAACAAGGTCTTTCTGATTTTCCTGAGGAAAAGATAGCAGATGCGAGAGGAATGTTGTTAGAGATGATAGAAACTGGTGAGACAATGCAAGGTGCCGGTTTTACCGGATCCGAGATGAGTCTGATGCGGGGAGTAATCGCAAATGCTCATGGTCATAATGATGGCACTACTATTTCTGCATAATTTTATTACAAGATTAGCGCTTTGCTTATTATAAGATTACAAAATTAATTTTGTTCTGTCTTGGACAGATTGTAATTTTGTAATAAAATGTCTTTGTAATAACTAATCTTGTAATAAAAAAATGCATTTTGCCGATGAAGCCGAAATCAAAGTAAAGGCCGGAAACGGAGGGAACGGGTGTGCCTCGTTCCGCCGTGAAAAATATATTCCCAAAGGCGGGCCGGATGGAGGTAATGGCGGGAGAGGAGGCAGTATTGTTTTTGAAGCGGATGTGAATCTTAATACTCTCGTAAATTTTGTCAGTAAAAAACATTATAGTGCTAAAAACGGTTTACCCGGACAGGGCAGGAATAAATTCGGCAAGCATGGTGAAGATATGATTTTAAAAGTTCCAATCGGAACATTGATTTACGATAAAGCGACCGGTGATCAGATTGCGGATTTAGTGGAAGATGGCCAACAGATAATCGGTGCTAAGGGCGGTCTTGGCGGTAAAGGTAATTCTAATTTTGCGACTTCTGTGCGCCAGGCACCGGATTTTGCCGAACTCGGTGAGCCGGGAGAGGAAAAGGAAATAGATATGGAGTTGAAACTTATTGCGGATGTTGCGATCATTGGTTATCCGAGTGTGGGCAAATCCACTTTAATCTCGCATATTTCAAATGCTCGTCCTAAAATCGCTGATTATCCATTTACGACCCTTATTCCGAATCTTGGTGTAGTAAAAGTCGCTGGGTCGGATTTTGTGGTGGCGGATATTCCGGGTCTGATAGAGGGGGCGCATGAGGGGAAAGGATTAGGGGTGGAGTTTTTGAAACATATTGAACGAACGAAAATCTTGGTTCATATGCTTGATATAAATCGTGAGGATTTGCGGGATGATTACAATAAGTTAAATGAAGAATTGAAATTGTATAGTAAGGAACTGTCCAAAAAGCCTCAAATCGTTGTTGTAAATAAAATCGATTCGTCTATCTCTGAGATCGAAGATGAAATTAAAAAGGAATTTAAAAAAGAAGGTCCGCTTTTTATTTCCGCAGTAAGCGGGGAGGGGATTGAGCAGTTTTTGTACAAGTTAAAAGATGAGGTAATTAAATTAAGGAAACCTGTAGATACGAGCCGTGGCGCGCCTCGGAAGGTTTTCCGTCCGCATCTTGAAATCCCCGATGCTAAACAATTCACCGTCGAAAAAACTGATGATGGTTTCCGAATTATCGGTAAACGGATCGAGCAACTTGCTGTGATGACAGATATGAGTAAAAGGGGTGCAATTCTGCGCATGCAGGATATTTTAAAGAAGATCGGAGCATATAGGGAGATGGCGAAGCTGGAAGGGAAGGATGATGATGTGATTAGGATTGGGGAGCGGGAGTTTAAGTTTATTGATTTTGATTGATATCTACCAACTTGCGTCATTCCGACCTTGCTGGAGGAATCCCTATCCGATTACTTATTTTCTAATAGTAATTAATATTAAGCGAGGGATTTCTCCGTTACGCGTTGCTCCAGTCGAAATGACGCGAAGGGTATGGGGTTTGAATGACAAAAGATTATAAAACGCTATAATACAAACATGAAATTAATAGTCGGTCTCGGAAATCCAGGCTCTAAATACGAAAAAACCCGTCACAATGCGGGATTTATGACAGTTGAGTATTTGGCTAAGCATTTTGAATTAGGCATGTTTAAAAATGCCGATAGATTCAAGTCAAAACTACTTGAGGGTAATATTAATGCCGAAAATACCTTTCTTATGAAGCCTCAAACTTTTATGAATCTATCTGGTGAGGCGATTAAGTCCGTTATGCATTTTTACAAGATTTCACTTGAAGATTTAGTTGTTATTTATGATGATGTTGAGATTCCTTTTGGAAAAGGACGAATAAGATCCGATGGTTCTGCAGGAGGTCATAATGGCATGAAATCTATAATTAAAATGCTGGGTACTCAGGAATTTATTCGTATACGTATTGGAATTAAACCACCAGATACTTTTAAGGGTGAGCTAGAAGATTATGTATTAGGAAAACTCACCAAAGATCAGGAAGATGATATGAATTCTGTTATTCAGAAAATTCCGAACATCTTAGATACTTTGGCTTTTGATGGAATTGAAAAAGCGATGAATGAGTTTAATTCTTAGTCCTCGCTATCCGGATAAAAGCTGTTAGCGTGGTTTCCTACGCCGTCTAAGCAATCCGCAATAGCGCTCCAATCTTGGCGATCAGCTTCTCTTAGGCGT
The DNA here is from genome assembly GCA_030620215.1 of Candidatus Peregrinibacteria bacterium. The sequence goes on along the minus strand of JAUXFE010000019.1, from coordinate 4,199 downwards.
TCTCTATTTTTTTTTGCCCCCACAAAGACACGTTCAAGAAAATCAGGATCATCTACAATATTTCCACTCGGAACTACAGAATTGCCAACTTGATTTCGAGTTGCTTTTGCAGCCTCATTGGGTTGGGCGGTTTCAGCTTCTGCAGCTTCGATTTTGCTTGGCTTGTTTAATTCGTTACTCATAATTGTAATTTTAATTATATAGTATGTTACTTTAGTATAATATAACTTATTTGTCAAGTATAAAAATATAGCCTTAAATAAATCAAATACTCTGCTCGGGAGGCAGGGTTCGAACCTGCGAATGCCGGTACCAAAAACCGGTGCCTTACCACTTGGCTACTCCCGAACGGAATATTTGACGTTATTTAGTTTTAGATTTCAATATTTTTTTTAACTCATTACCACCCTTCATTTTTTTTAGACATTTTTCCCTTTTCATAGCTTCTCCTCTTGTTTTGAAAATTTCGGAATAAATTACTTCAAAGGGTGTTCTATTTTTTGTTGATTTTACCAGACCCTGATTATGCCATCTTAATCTGTTTTCAAGATCATTTGTTTGTCCAATGTAGTAACCATTGTCCTTTTTACTTTTCAGAATATACACGTAATACATTTATCTCTACTTATTCTTTAAATTCATATTTACCAGAGTCAGTTGCCTTATCCCGCTTAGCGGGACTACTCCCGAACGGAATATTTGACGTAAATAGTTTATCAGAAAGCTGACCACAGTCAATTTTTCTTTATACGTCTTCGCTTTTATAATTTTGTATAATGCACCGTAGCTTAAATAATTATTTCTAGCCTAATATGAGTTAATATAAAAGCTTCGACGCATAATACGTATTTAAGCGAAGGTGTATATATTTCTTGGCAAGGTTATGGCCTTTCATGTACAATTTAGCTGCATGTTTTTAATTTTGAAGTTATGAAAAAAATAATTTCCATTACTTTAGCTTTTGTTTTTGCTTTGATTTTAGCTGGTTGTCAGGCAAACAGTTTTGTAAATGATCCTTGGGTAGATCCAGTTGAAGAGCCGGTTGAGATACATGTTGTGGACCCAATCGTGGACCAAGTTGTGGACCAAGTGGTGGATCCAATTGCTGATCCAATTGCTGATCCAGTTGCTGAGCCTATTGCTGATCCAATTGCTGATCCAATTGCTGATCCAGTTGCTGATCCAGTTCCTGAGCCTATTGCTGATCCAGTAGTAGAACCTGAGCCGGAACCTGAGCCAGAACCGGTTGAAGGCGGTGAAGTGATCGAACCCGATGAGGAAATAATAATCGAGCCTTGTGCTATTGATGAGCCTACTTGCGAGGAATAATTTAAATTAATATGCGATTTTTAGTTTTAATCATAGTTTCAGTTTTTTTATTGACCAGTTGTGGAAATCCGCCGGAATCAGTTAGTGCAAATCCGGCTGAAAATGGAGCAAAACCTCGTATACCACTTAAAGCAAGTGTCTTGGAAGTTGATACAGGAGGTATGGAGGTCGATGAAATGGAGCAATTACTTGAGGAGATTGATAAGGAATTAAATGCCCCCAATATTACCGAAGAGGATATCAGGCGCGGATGGTATTATGCATCTCAGGAAGATAAAAAATATGGTACTCCAAGTTCATGGATATGGGTTGTAAACTCAGGTGAGCCCCGTTGGGCAAGCCCGAACATATTGGAGGAGTCCGATTATTTAGAAGCTAAAAACCTTTGCGAGCAGACTGCGGGTTTATATTTCATTTCATGCCTTGATACAGAAATACTCGATTGTGAGTATGTTGCAAAAAGCGAATGCAAATGTTCCGACGATACTGAATGGCAGGGTGGGCAGGGCTGTATATTGGTTGATGAAGAAGGCGAATTAATTTCTATATCCCAAGATGAACTAAGGCGTGGTTGGTATATTGGCCTTCCTAGCCAGAAAAAGCTAAATACACCTTCAAGCTGGATATGGGTAGAGGGTGGTCAGAATTCACGTTGGCAAAATTCCAATTAAATAATTTATTACAAGATTACAAGATTACTCTTCGAGCCTGAGCTATGCTAAAACTACAATTACCCAAACTTATGTTATATTTTTTTCAACCTCAGAGCCGAAGGCAAAATTACAAAATTAAAGGCGCTCTCATTTTTTTAACTTTTTTTGTCGGGTTTTTTATCTTGTCATCTGCCACTTATGCCAAGGCTCCAACTATGTATGGTAGTGATTATGGTTTCTTGGTACATAATATAAATCAAGATCAGCCTATACCTAAAATTAAGGTTTTGAGGGTGCTTTTAAAATTTTTTCCTGATGCTATTGATGAACTTATTGATTTTAAGAGTAATAGTGAAATTTGTGATCTTCCGTTTTTAAATTGCGGAAATCGTTTTTTTGCATATCAGCCTATTAGTCAAAAGGAGTTTTTAATTTGGGTTTATCAGTTAGATCGTTTAAATGACGGTAAATCAGTATCCAATGAATCTCGGGATACTTTATATCGCAGATTATGGCTTGATGCCAGAGGCAATAATTGGCTAGAGAATGGGGATTTTACTTACAAAATAATGCAGGAGTTTTTGTATCGATATCAAATCGCACAGAAATTAAATTACAACACTTATTATGAGGGTTTGGTTTTGGATATAAGCGAAATTAACACCCGAAATTTCAGCGATATTTATGATGTATTGAGTTACAAAAGTAACTTGTTTAAGCATATATTGGAATTAAAGGCGGTTAGAAATCGCTCAAAAATCCAAAACAAGCTTTTAAATTATTTGAATGAATATTATCTGAGTTTCAAGGAACTGGAAGATGAACTTAGAATCCAACGCCATCCTCTTAATAAAATTAAGAATTTACCTGGATATATTAGGGAGAATATCAGAAGACATGATTTAAACGAGGTTTTGGCAGAAGTCAGTTATAACTATTCAGGCAATATTGCCAATCGCAAATACAATCTTATTGCCGGAGCTAACAAATTAAATGGGCAGGTTATTGAGTCTGGTGAGGTGATGGATTTTATGTATGAGCTTTCGGATAAAAATTGGTGGGATTATAAATGGGGTTATGTGATAGTGAATGGACAGGATGAATGGTTGCTTGGCGGAGGTTTATGCGGGTCTGCAACTATGATTTTTACGCCTTCGTGGCTTGCAGGCTTACAGATAATTAAACGTTATCCTCACAGCATTTACTATCATTCTTTATATCCTGAAGAATCCCTGGGGCTGGATGCAACTATTTACAGAGGTAGTCATAAAAATTTAAAAATTCGAAATAACACAAAAAGTCCGATAATTTACTATATTGAGGATGATTCTGAAAATCAGATATTAACTACTTATCTTATTGGTAATTCTCCTTATAAAAGTATAAATATAGAAGGTCCGATTAAGATTGATAGAACTACATATAAATGGATTAGACGTATGGAAAAGCCGGATGGAACAGTGAATACGGAGGAGTTAGTGACTAGATATGGAGCCGTATATTAGCTTTTTAGCTTATTAGCTTATTAGGTTCTTAGGTCTATATATGATCTAAATAGCTAATCCATGGCTTATCCGTGGCTAATCCATGGCTAATCCAATGGTTGCAATAGGATAAGCAATCGGATAGGCTATAGGATCGGCAATAGGATAAGCAATAGGAAAACATTATGAAAAAAATCATCTTTATTCTAATCACATTATTACTACTAACAGCCTGTGGTGGGCCTGAGTTACCCGATGTACCAATGCCGGATAGTCCGCCTAATCCTGATTTGTTGCAGCCTACTTCATTACCTCCAACTGAATAAAATCGAATGGTTTACAAATTGTTCTCGAATGGCAATCGAATAGATATCGAATAGATAAACAATACGAGAACAATACGAAAACAATCCGATAACAATTCGATAACAATTCGAATATAATGACACTTGTAAGACTTAATAAATATATCGCTGGTTTGGGCGTTGCTTCAAGAAGAGAGGCAGATGTTTTGGTATCCGATGGAAAGATTAAAGTTAATGGTAAGGTTGTTACTGAAATGGGTATAAAAGTCGATCCGGATGTGGATAAGGTGGAGGTTAATGATTCCGTTGCAAAAGATCGTGAGAAATTGATTTACATTGCGTTAAATAAGCCTAAGGGTTATGTGTCTTCTGTAAAATCGACTAAACAGGATCCTAAAATAGTTTTGGATTTAATTGATATTCCTGAG